>CAMAQU010000022.1 GCA_945860425.1 Sphingomonas paucimobilis | reverse complement strand
CAAAGGGCTGGCCGCCTGCCCCGCCCTCCCCAAAGCGCAGAACCATGGGCCCGAGGGATGGCAAAAGGCAGAGAAGAGAAACACAACTTGCCGTCAATGCAGCGGAGAGCTTGTCCCGCGCTCGAATCTGCCGATCCAATTCCGCCGTTCCCGCCAGAACGCAGAGCACCGCCCAGCCATAAATATGCACCGTCCAGAGCAGCAGCGACAGCGGCACGAACAAAGCAGCCCGCAGCCCCAAGCGCCCCGCATCTGCCAGCCGCAACCACAGGACATAGGCAAAACAGGCCAAGGCCATAGAGAGCGCAAAATTGACGAACCCCCAGAGGAAAGGCAGCGACCAGATAAGCGGCAGGGCGAAAAAGGCGGTCGGCGGAATGCGCCCATGGATTTGGCGCGCGACGGCCAGAAAGCCCGCTGTGCCCAACATGGCAATCGCAATGGTGATCAGCTTGGTTGCCGCCTCCACCCCCAGCACAGGCCCCAGCAATTGGACGAGCAGATCAACGCCAAGGTTGCCAATCCACTGCCAATCAAAGCTGTACCAGCGGGAGAGAGCCGCTGTCTGCCCACCATCAAGCTGGATAAGATAGCGGCCCATATGGCCGGGCAGATCCGTCAGCGGCGCAATGGCGGGCCACCAGAGCGGCGCACCAGAGGCGAGAATAAGCGCGAAAATGAGAACCGGGTGGCCCCACCAAGGCCCCCCGGTGAAAGGCGCAGCGCCAGAGCCGGGCTTAGAGCCCCCCACGCCGCCCAAGCAGACGCAGGCGAAGCGCGTTGAGCTTGATAAAGCCCTGCGCATCCCGCTGATCATAGGCCCCTGCATCGTCTTCAAACGTGACGATCTTTTCCGAATAAAGCGACTTGGGCGATTTGCGGCCCACAATGTAGACGCCGCCCTTATAGAGCTTCAGTCGCACCGTACCCGTCACATGTTCCTGACTGTGATCAATGGCGGCTTGCAGCATCTCGCGCTCTGGCGAGAACCAGAAGCCGTTGTAAATAAGCTCCGCATATTCGGGCATCAGCTTGTCCTTGAGATGCGCAGCACCCCGATCAAGCGTGATCTGCTCCACACCGCGATGGGCGAGATGCAGGATCGTGCCGCCCGGCGTTTCATACATGCCGCGCGACTTCATGCCGACAAAGCGGTTCTCAACAAGGTCGAGGCGGCCAATGCCATGCCGCTTGCCATAGTCATTGAGCTTGGCGAGTAAGGTTGCGGGCGACAGACCTTCGCCATTGATCGCGACCGCATCCCCCCGCTCAAAATCGACCGTGATGAATTCCGGCGTATTGGGCGCATCTTCTGGGTGGTCGGTGCGCGAATAGACATAGTCTGGCACTTCTTCCCAAGGATCTTCCAGAACCTTACCCTCTGATGAGGTGTGCAGCAGATTTGCGTCGGTCGAAAACGGGCTTTCGCCGCGCTTATCCCGTGGGATTGAGATTTGGTGCTGTTCGGCAAATTCGATAAGGCGCGTGCGGCTTGTCAAATCCCATTCGCGCCAGGGGGCGATGACCTTAATTTCCGGGTTGAGCGCATAATAGCCCAGTTCAAACCGAACCTGATCATTGCCCTTGCCCGTTGCACCATGGCTGACAGCATCGGCGCCCACCAATTTCGCAATCTCAATCTGCCGCTTGGCGATGAGCGGGCGGGCAATGGATGTGCCCAGCAGATATAAACCCTCATACAGCGCGTTGGCGCGCATCATTGGGAAGACAAAATCCTTCACAAATTCTTCGCGCACATCCTCAATGAAGATATGCTCTTCCTTAACGCCCGCCTGACGCGCCTTTTGCCGGGCGGGTTCAATTTCTTCGCCTTGGCCCAAATCTGCGGTGAAGGTAACGACTTCACAGCCATAGGTCTGCTGCAGCCATTTCAGGATCACGCTGGTATCCAGCCCACCTGAATAGGCGAGAACGACGCGCTTGATATCTTGGGCGGGGGCAAGGGTCATGGCGAAGGCTTTTCCTGATGGCAATAAAACGTGCCTGCGCGACTAGGGTCAAAGGCCCGCGAAAGCAACAGAATGCACGCACAAAAAACCCCGCAGGGCAGAGCCTGCGGGGTAAAGTAGTTTTCCTGGGGAGAATGAAGAAGAAGGCGGACCGGCTGCGGGTGGGGTGCATCCGGGCCGCCGCACTAAGCGCAAAGGGCTTAGCGCAGGAGGTTCAGAACACCCTGTTGGCTCTGGTTCGCCTGAGCGAGCATGGCCGTCGATGCCTGAGCAAGGATCTGAGCCGACGCAAGTCTCGTTGTTTCAACCGAGAAATCCGTGTCTTCAATGCGTGATTTGGACTCGGTCAAATTGGTCACCGTCGTTGTGAGGCTGTTGACCGCAGATTCAAGCCGATTCTGCACCGCGCCCAGCTTGGCACGCTCCGCCGCAACTGTGTTGATGGCCGTGTCCAATGTCGCCAGAGCAGAGCTCGCGCCCGTATCCGTCGAAATATCCAGCGTGGAGACGGCAACGCCCGTGGCCGCGGCCTGCAGATCAGCAATCGTGATCGTGACCGCCTCACCCGTGTTCACACCCGTCTGGATCGGCTGATTACCGCCTTTTCCGACATGTCTGACAGTTGGAAAAAGATCGCGGCCTGACACCACCCATCCATATCGGGTGTTGAACATGCGGTGCATTGCGGGCATCGCGGGATCATGATCCGCCTGTTCATCTTTGGCCTTGGTTATGCGGCAAGCCACATTGCACGTGCCGTCACCCAACAGGGTGGGCAAGTCGTCTCAACTGGCTCTGCGGGCAGCCTGCGCTTTGAAGACGCCGCCTCGGTGCGTCTGGCGCTGGCGGATGCCACGCATATTCTGTCGTCCGTTCCCGCTATGGTCGATGGCGACCCTGTTCTCACGGCCTATGGCGATGTGGTGCAGCAGCGGCGCGATGCTTGGATCGGCTATCTGTCCTCAACTGGCGTCTATGGCGACAGCAATGGGGCATGGGTTGATGAAAGCGCGCCAATTAAGGGACGGCGGGCAAGCCGCAATGCCGCCGATCAAGATTGGCAAGATCTTGGTGCCCGTGTCTTTCGCCTGCCGGGCATTTACGGCCCCGGCCGCTCTGCGCTGGACCGGGTGGCCGAAGGACGGGCGCATCGGATCAACCTGCCAGATCAGGTGTTCAGCCGGGTCCATGTCGATGACATTACATCGGGCGTGATTGCAGGCTTTGAAGGACCACCCGGCGTCTATAATCTGTCGGATGATCTGCCCTGCGGGCAAAATGCGGTGATCGAACTGGCCTGTGATCTGCTGGGCCTTCCCTATCCTGCGCTGCAGACAATGGAGGAGGCTGGCCTGTTCCCCATGGCGCGCGCTTTTTACGATGAGAACCGCCGGGTCGCCAATGGCAAGGCAAAGCGCGTCCTTGGCTGGACGCCGCTTTACCCGGACTATCAATCAGGCCTGATGGCCTGCCTTTCCGCCAGTACGCGGCGCTGAGGCGCGCGGCGGGGCAAGGGCGATGATCATCCCGATCATCACAATCACACCGCCTGATGCCGCCAGAGGCGACCAACGATAGCCTTCAAACAAGGTGGAAATTGTCATGGCGATGATGGGAATAAGCACATTGGAAAAACCGGCCTTGCCCGGCCCGATGATCCGGATCAGCCCAAAGTACAGCGTGAAGGTAAGCGCACTTGCCGCCAGCGATAAGTATAAAAGCCCAAAGTAAAATCCGATGCTGGTTCCCAAAACGGGCGGCCCTACATTCACCCATGACCAGACGGCGTTGATGGCTGTGCCAAACAGCATGGACCAACCGATCAGGCTCATCATCGGCAAGGCACGAGCGCGCTTGCCCGCCTGAACCACATTGGCGACGGATGCTGTCATCACCGCCGCAAAAGTCAGCCCTACGCCCAAGAATGTGTCCGACGCCCCGGCAGGATCGGCCCGCACC
Organism: Sphingomonas paucimobilis; assembly: GCA_945860425.1. Lineage (GTDB taxonomy): Bacteria > Pseudomonadota > Alphaproteobacteria > Sphingomonadales > Sphingomonadaceae > Aquisediminimonas > Aquisediminimonas paucimobilis_A. The sequence goes on along the minus strand of CAMAQU010000022.1, from coordinate 9,701 downwards.
TCATGCACGAAGAGCAAAGCAACCCCAACCATGGCAAGCGCCGCGCCAATCATAAACCGCCGTGTGAAGCGATCGCCCAGAAAAATCCGCCCCAGCAGCGCATTGGGCACAACCAGCAGCGCGAACACCACAGCGACCAGCCCCGAGGTAATATGGTGTTCAGCCTCATAGACAAGGTTGAAGTTAAAGGTGAATTGCAAGCTGCCCACGAGGGCGGCAAAGGCCAGCTCTCGCCCAGTAAAGCGGATGCGCTGACCATTGATCCGCGCGGCCGCCAGCATGGCAAGGCCCGCCAGCAAAAACCGATAGGTGACGGACCAGCTAGCGGGAACTTCCGCAATCTGACCCCGAATGACAAACCACGTTGATCCCCAAATCAGCGTAATGGTGAGGAAGGGGATCAGGACCCGCGGGCTGAGAAAGGGCGGTTGCTGTGTCACAGGGCAGCAATCGCCGCGGCAAAGGCAGTTGTTTCAGCCAAGGGCTGATCCCAGCTGACAACGAAGCGCACTTCGCCTTCTGCCCAATCATAAAAATCAAATCCCTGCGCGCGGAGCCGTGCGGCATCCTCAGGCGTCAAGCGCGCGAAGACCTCATTGGCCTCCACCGGATGCAACAGGCGGCTGGCGCACGCCTGCGCCAGCCTTTGTGCGCCAGCATTGGCGGCGCGCGCATTGGCCAGCCAGACATCATCTTTCAAAAGCGCTACGATCTGTGCGGCAAGATAGCGCCCCTTGGACAAAAGATGCCCCGCCCGCTTGCGCCGCTCAACGACACCTGCCGCCTTCGCCTTGTCGAAATAAACAAGGCATTCGGTCGACATGCCGCCATTTTTAACAAAGCCGAAGGAGAGAACATCCACGCCCGCCCGCCAAGTCACGTCCGCAGGCGCACAGCCCAGATGGGCGATCGCGTTCGCAAAGCGCGCGCCATCCATATGGAAGCACAGACCGTGCGCTTTGGCGACATCCCCCAGCGCCGCGACTTCGGCAGGCGCATAGACCCGGCCATATTCAGTGGCATTGGTGATGGACAGGGCATAAGGCTGCGCCCAATGCACCCCGCCCGGCGTCGCTGCCAGCTTTGCCGAGAGGGCATCCGCCGTAATCTTGGCCCCTTCCCCGTCGATCAGGGAGAGTTTGGCCCCATGGGTGTAAAATTCAGGCGCGCCGCATTCATCATTCTGAATATGGGCATCCTTATGGCACAGCACGCTGCCATAAGGCGGGCAGAGGCTTGCAAGCGCCAGCGAATTGGCGGCGGTTCCAGTTGCGACCCAAAGGACCGTCACCTCTGTTTCAAACAGGTCTGACATGACCCTGTTGAGCGATGCGCTGATCGCGTCGCCATCATAGGCGGTATCCACATGATTGGCCGCTGCCATAGCTTCCAGCACGGCAGGGTGGACGGAGGCGGCATTGTCAGAAAAGAAGCGCATCCCCGCGTCTTGGCGGGCCAGCGCCTCAGGGTCAATGTCATCGAAAAGGGAATGGTGCTGCTGGCGAGGATTGAACTCGCGGCCTCTCCCTTACCAAGGGAGTGCTCTACCACTGAGCTACAGCAGCGTGACCATGAACGCTATGGCGGGACCGAACGGGCCATAGCAGTGCCGCGGGCCTATGGACAAAAGCTATGGACGGGTCAAGCACATCACGCCAAATGGAGGCGAAATGAGCAAGAACAATCCCAACCGAGACCGCCGCCTCGCAGAGGCCCTGCGCGCCAATCTGCGTAAACGCAAGGACCAACAGCGCGAGACGCCAGAGGCTGAAACACCTCCAGCCGATCCCAATCAGCCGACCTGATCAGCCAAGCGAGCGGCAAGCCTGTGTAAGCCAATCGCGTGTTGCACCTTCCAACTGCGGGCCAATCAGCTCCAGCACCTTGGCGTGATACTCATCCCACCAGCGCAATTCATCGCGCGTCATCAGGCTGGTATCGACCAAGGCCCGGTCAATCGGTGCGAAGGTGAGCGTTTCAAACCCGAAATAGCGACCTTCCGCGCCGGGGATCTGCCGCTCTTCCACCAGCACGAGGTTTTCGGTCCGGATGCCATAGGCCCCGGCCTTGTAATAGCCCGGCTCATTGGACAGGATCATACCGGCTTGCAGCGCCTCTTCGGTTCCAGCCTGTCCGCCTGCACTTTTGGCGATGCGCTGAGGCCCTTCATGCACCGACAAAAACGCGCCGACGCCATGGCCCGTGCCATGCGCGTAATCGAGGCCCGCTTCCCACAAGAACATGCGCGCCAGACTATCGAGCTGACTGCCCCGTGTTCCTTCGGGAAAGACGGCGCGTGACAGGGCGATATGCCCTTTGAGTACGCGCGTGAAGCGATCCTTCACTTCGACATCTGGGTCACCGGGGCCAACCCAGATGGTGCGCGTCACATCGGTCGTGCCGTCCAGATATTGCCCGCCGGAGTCGACCAGATAGACGCTGTTCGGCTGAATTAGCAGATTGCTCTTTTCATCCACGCGATAATGGCAAATCGCGGCATTGGCGCCAGCGCCGGAAATTGTATCAAACGACAGATCAACCAGCTTGCCCGTGGCCGCGCGAAACGCCTCAAGCGCAGCCGATGCCGATAATTCGGTCTGCCCCCCCTTATGCGCCTCGGTCGCCAGCCAATGGAGAAAGCGGGTGAGCGCTGCCCCATCGCGCTTTTGCGCCGCGCGGTGACCAGCTTGCTCGACCGGGTTTTTGACCGCCTTGGGCAGCACCGTCGGGTCGCGCGCTTCGACAATCGTCGCTCCGCCTTGCGTCAGATGATCAAAAATTGCGGCGACGGCACGTTCTGGGTCAACCGCCACACGCTTGCCAGACAAGGCGGCGAGCGCAGGAGTGAAGGACGCGCGATCATGAATGCGCACGGCATTGCCAAGATGCTTGGCAACCGCCTCATCCATCTTGGCCGGATCAACATAAAGATCGGCCGTGCCGTCCTTATGCAGCACAGCAAAGGACAAAGCGACAGGTGTGCGATCCACATCGCTGCCACGTACGTTGAATGTCCATGCCACCGAATCCAGCGCGCTGATGATGGCGGCATCCAACTTTTGCTTGGTCAGCCAATCGGCAACGTCCTGCCGTTTTTCGGCCGAACTGCGCCCCGTATAGTGATCATCCAGCACCTTCAGCTTGGCCACGGATGGGGCGGGCTGATCCGCCCAGACAAGATCCACAGGATTGCGATCCACCGCAACCAGCGTCGCCCCCTTGGCGGCAAGTGCCTTGGTCGCGGCCTCAACCCACGTCTTGGTGTGCACCCAAGGATCATAGCCGATGCGCGCACCTTCGGCCGCATGAGCCCCCAGCCAGTCCGAAACGCTGGTTTCCATTGTTGACTGATAGGACCAATGGCGACCATCCACCTGTTCGCGCACCTGAATGGTGTAGCGGCCATCCACAAAAATTGCGGCATCCTCCGAAAGGACGACTGCCGTTCCGGCAGACCCGCCAAAGCCGGTGAGCCAAGCCAGACGCTGCGCATAGGCCCCCACATATTCCGACATATGCTCATCGCAAATAGGGACAACAAATCCGTGCAGACGATCAGCCTTCAGCTGATCTCTGAGAGCGGCAAGGCGGGCTTCATAAGTGGACATGAAAAGTCTTTCGGTCAGTCGGTCATTTCTGAGAAAGGATATAGCCCCTGCGCCAAAGCGCGCAATGCCCTCCCCCACCCCCTCCCGCATGCGGGAGGGGGTGGGGGAGGGCCAGCAGCCTAACCGACGGACGCGTTCAACCGATCCACCGCTTCGGCATAATCCGACATAAAGTCCTGCACGACCGATCGGGCGGAGACGATGTTATCCACCAGCCCAACGCCTTGGCCGACAAAATAGGTCACGAGCGGACGGGCATCGACATTGCCGCCTTCGGCAGATTTGGTCGCTTTGTGGATGGCGGGTTCCGCAATGAGGGACTGCATCGGCATGGGCAACGCGCCGGGGCTGTCTGGCCCTTCCCAAGCGTCCGTCCAAGCGGAAACAAGCTGACGGGAATATTTGCCCGTCCGGCCTTTGGATCGCACCGTGTCACGCGACCGCGCGGCCACCATCTTTTCGCGGAAAATCTGGGAGCATTCGCTTTCCGTCGTGGCCAGCCAGACCGACCCGGTCCAGGCCCCGGCCGCACCCATCGCCATGCAAGCCGCCATTTGCGACCCCGTCATGATCCCGCCTGCTGCCAGCACAGGCACATCATGCCCTGCGGCCTTCAGGGCGCGCACCACCTCTGGGATGAGGACGATGGTCGATACTTCGCCGCAATGGCCACCAGCCTCTCCGCCTTGCGCCACAATCACGTCACAGCCCGCTTCGGCCAGACGCAAGGCATGCTCCTTCGCCCCGGCCAATGCGCCGACAGGCACATTATGCGCCCGGCCCATCTCAATCATTTCGGCAGGCGGCACGCCCAACGCGTTCACGATCATCCGAATGGGGTGATTAAAGGCAACGCGCAAAAGCTCCATCGCTTCTTCCGGCCAGAAGGGCGGCGGCGCATCATCACTTTGCGCGCGGGCATGCGCGCCTGCGCTGTCGACGCCATGTGACTTTAGGAGATTATCGACAAAGTCTCGATGCGCTTGCGGAATGCGTTCGGCGAGTTTTTTGGACGTCAAATCTTTCTCATGCTTCACGCTGAGATTCTCTGGGATCAGAACGTCGATGCCATAGGGCTTTCCATCCACATGGGCATCAATCCATTGCAGCTCCACCTCAAGCTGTTCGGGATTAAAGGCGGTTGCCCCCAACACTCCAAATCCGCCCGCTTTGGAGACGGCGGCCACAACATCGCGGCAATGGCTGAACGCAAAAAGCGGAAATTCAATGCCCAATCGGGCACACAGATTATCGGTCATATTGGCCTCTCCTTTTGGGACGTGTATCACCAAGCTGATCGGGGAACACAAGCATGTCAAAAGCATCGGTTATTCTGGCGACCCTTATTCTGGGTCTGGGACTTGGCATCCTGCTGGATAGCCAAGCCCATGGGCTGACGGAAGCGGCCGATATTGTCGGCACCTTATGGCTCAATGGCTTGCGGATGACGGTGGTGCCCCTCGTCGTTGCCCTGCTGATCACGGGCATTGCGCAAACTGCGGCCGCGGCCCGCGCGGGTAAGCTCGCCATGCGGGCCGTCATCACCATGATGGTTATTCTTTGGGCCTCGGCAACTATGGCCGCCTTTGTCACGCCCGCGCTGCTGGCCGCCTTTCCGATGCCAGCAGAAGCGGGGGCCGCGCTCAAATCGGCACTCTCGACGGCCCCAGATACGGGAGAGGTGAAGCCCTTTGCCGACTTCATCCGCGCCATCGTGCCCACCAATCCGGTCAATGCCGCGGCCAGTGATGCCATCTTGCCGTTGATTGTCTTTACCACCGCATTTGCCTTTGCCGTCACCCGCCTGCCAGAGGAGAAGCGCAGCCTGATCGGCGGCTTTTTTGAAGCGGTGTCGGATGCGATGCTGATTGTCATCAATTGGGTGCTGGCGCTGGCCCCAATTGGTGTTTTTGCATTGGCCTATGTCGTTGGGGCAAAGGCCGGGGCTGCGGCACTCGGGGCGCTGGCCCATTATGTCGCTATCGTCTCGGCGACCGGCAGTGTTGTCTGGATGCTCGCCTTTGCGCTTGCCGCCATCGGTGGGCGACGCAACCCGATCCGCTTTTTCCGCGCGGCCATCCCGGCCCAAGCTGTAGCCATTTCGACACAATCTTCGCTCGTGTCGCTCCCCGCGATGCTGCGCGGGATGGCCGCCCTTGGGGTGCCGCCAGCCACGGCGGACCTTGTGATGCCTGTTGCCGTTGCCATCTTCCGCGCCACCGGCCCGGCCATGAACCTTGCTGTTGCGATTTATGTTGCGCATTGGATGGGGGTGGAACTGACCCCCTGGATGCTGGCAGCGGGTGTTGCCGCAGCCGCCACGACAACCTTGGGGGCCGTCAGCCTGCCCGGCACCGTCAGCTTTGTGACCTCAATCGCGCCCATTTCCCTTGCTATGGGCGTGCCGGTGGAACCACTGGCCTTGCTGATTGCGGTGGAGACCTTCCCAGATATCATGCGCACTTTGGGCAATGTCACAATGGATATGGCGGTGACCACGACCATTTCGGAACGGGCGGGCGACGCGGCGGAAAAGACCGCCGCCCATTAGCCCCAAAAAACGTTAAAGCCAGATCCAGATGCCAGCGACTGGCGCGCCAAGCATGGGGTGAACATAGGTCACCCCCAACCAGATCACGATGCCCAGCAGGACGACGGTCAGGCCCGGCCAGATCGTTGAGACCGGCGCCCTGCCTGAAAGCTGGAGGCCAAAGGGCCAAAAGCTCGTCCGCTGCGCCCAGCCCTTCCAAGCGTCGCCCATCAAGGCCGCTTTTTTGCGATCCTGCCCGGCAGAGCCGCCCAAAGCCAGCAGCAAAATGCCGCCGGTTAGAACAAAGCTGGCGGCATAAGGGGCAACTAGCGCGTGCACCAAAGCCCAAATCGCAAAGCCCCACATCATGGGATGGCGCGTGATGCGGAACACGCCATGCGCCGGACGGGTGGCGGCGGCCTCTGCATTTGGGGCGGGAAGTGCTGGATTGCCAACCAGCGACCCGACAAAGAGAATGGATCCAATCAGCATCAGGCCAGAGGCAATGGCCCAAAGCCCCTCACCAGCTTGCCAAGCATAATCCCCGCGCGGCGCATCCCGAAAGGCGAAATACACCCAGGCAAAGGTCGCCAGAGACACAAGCGAGTAAACACCGCGAAACGGCCCTTCCCCAAGCCTTGCGACCATGGGCGCGCGCAATGGGTGCGACATCAAGAAATGCGTGCCGACAAAGGCCGACATGGCGATGATAAGGTCCTGCATAAGCTCTCCTCTTCCTCTTTGGAGGGAGTGTGCCCTTGAACCCGCGCTGAGGCTAGAAGATTTTCCGCAGGCTCACTTCGATGCGCCGACCCACCGGGTCCAGATAGCCGCGCTGATAGCGCACTGGCACCAACCCATTTGCATCCCGCACATTCTGAATATCGTTCAGCAGATTATCAATTCTAATGGCAAGGCGTGTGCCCTTGAGCATGGGCACTGACTTCAGAACAGAAGGCCGCTGATCAAAGTTGATGAACATGCGCAGATTGAGCGTCGTCAAATCCGAAAACTGCAACGCGTCAGACGCGCTGCCGATGCGGACATTGGTGGCGGTTTGATGCGCCCCATTCACGCGGAAACCAATGCCTTTCAGAAACCAGCCGCCTTCTAGCTCCAGCGTATGGCGCGGTGCGCCGCCCGTTTGGGCAATCGCATCACCTCCTAAGAGATCGAGCTTAGGCGCATTGGCCGCCACATCAATTTCGTCGAGGAATTTGACCACATGGTAAAGGGACACCGACCAGCGCCCCCCTTGTCCGCCGCCAAAGCCGCCAAACCCGCCACCCCGAGGGCCACGCGCGCTCGACCCGCCGCCAGAGCCGGAACCGGCTTGTCCAATCTGCTTTTGAAAACTCAGGCCCCAGCGCAATTGATCGCTGCGTGTCGCCAGAAAATTAAGGGCGCGCTGGTCGAGCGCAACCAATTGACCCGCGGCGTTGCGCGTCACCCGCTGCGAAAAGGCCGCGTCAATGATGGGTGTCAGCGCGGGGAAGGCCGCCACGGGATCGGAGCTGCGGTTGCGAAAATAATTGCCGGTGAGCGTCAGGCCCTCCAGCCTTTTCGGTTCATAGGTCAGGCCAAATTTCGTGTCGCGGCGCTTTTCACCGCGCAACAAGGGGTTGCCGCCAGAGATGAGCGTGACCAGCGCCGTTTCGCCCCGCACATAGTCAAAGACCAGCGCATTGGGGGTTAAGATCACCGGATCGCCCAATTGCGACGGGGACGGAGCGGCTTCTTCCGCGACATAACTTGTCAGCAGGGTGAGACCCCGAACAGGCGACCATGTCAGCCCATAGCCATAGCTGGTCAGCCGACCAAAGTCAGACAGATCGCGAATCCCGCCATTCACATTAATGGAAATATCGCCCAGCAGATCGGCGACAGCGCGCCTCCGGCTGGTCAATGGAATATCGAGATTAACCCGGCCATTCAGGTCATCCCGGCCTATGGAGCCATTGGTCAAAACGCCAGAGCGCGTCGATCTGCTCTCAATTTCGCGGGTGTCAAAGCCCGCCGTCAGGTTGACCGTCGCCGGGCCTGCTGGAAGGGCAATGAGCGGGCCAGTTGCCGACAGCACAGCGGTTCCAGCCGACAGGCGGGATTTTGCCTCATCCCGACCCGAAAGGCTGGCTCCATTTTGATCCGTGAGGGTGTGTGTTGTGGTGCGCTGGGCACTGGCATTTGCGGTCCAGTTAAACTGGGAAAGCCGCCCATCCAAAGACAGGCCGCCGGAGACATTCCGAGCGCGGGTATCGCGTTCCAGAGGATCGATCACCGCCCCGCCGGAACGCAGCCCCAAAAGCGCCTGATTATCGGTCCGATCATGCTGCAGGCTGAAGGTTGCGCCCACGCCGCCGCCGAGCGTCTGACTGACAACGGCATTGAGTTTCAGCGCATCCAGCGTTGGAGACAAGGTGCGATATGCCGTTTGATCGGTTCCGCTTGCGGCAATCCCCCGTTCGCTCTCAAGGATTGATCCCGTGCGGGTATATTCCGCATCCAGATTCACCCGGCCCTTTTTGCCAATGCGTACAAGTCCTGTTTCAAATTCAAGGTCCGTGCGCCCGCCAGATGTCGGCCCACCAATCTCCCCCTCCAGCGTGACGGCCTTAAAGCCGGGCCGCAGAATGAAGTTGATGACCCGTTGGTCGGCCGCATAGCCAAAGCGCAACGCCACATCTTCCGGCAGAATCTCAACCCGCTGAATAGCCTCGCTGGGCAAGTCGCGCAGTTCGGCAAATCCTGAAATCCGCTTGCCATTGAGCAGAACAACCGGCCGCCCATCGCCGCGACCACGGCCAGAGCGGGTCTGTGCCGACAATGCCGAGAGCAAGTCAGCAACGCTTGACACACCATAGCTTTGGATCGCCGCGCTATCGAGAACGACATCGGCGGTAATGGCAATGTTCACAGAGCCGGCCAGCGCAGGTGCTGTGACGACAATGTCTTGTGTCGGATCAGCCGTGTCATCAGGAACCGATTGCGAGGCCCATGCGGGTGCACAGGCAGCCGATAGGGCAAGGGCCGCAAGGGCGCTTCGAGGGGAGGTTTTTTTGTGTGCCATAGCTTTTTGCTTCGATAAGAAGCTTTGATTACGCTTAGATGAACGGAGGGGCGCCGTTGGCCAGCCAGAGCCAACCAACGGCGCACTCTCAATGCTTATACGCGTCGGGAAGTGCCCCTACGCCCGGTTGTAGATACCGATCCCGCAAGCGTGTCTGACGCGTGGACAGGGGCTGCCCCACGCCATCGATCCAGACCTTCTCAACGTTGGAGGTCGCCTCCAAAGGATCACCATCCCAAAAAACAATATCGGCACGTCGACCCGCCTTGAGTGACCCGATTTCGCCGCCCAATCCGACGATGGAGGCCGGAACGGAGCTGATCGCGGCAAAGGCATCGCCCCAGGACAGGCCAGTTGCCCCCGGAACCTTGTTCAGCGCCACCAAATTGCCAGCATATTGCATGCTCAACTGCGCCTGACGCGCTTCATTATCGTTGATCATACCAATGCCCACCTCAACGCCGGCTGCCTTCATGCGGCCGACATTGGATTGGGT
>CAMAQU010000021.1 GCA_945860425.1 Sphingomonas paucimobilis | reverse complement strand
AGGTCTGCCAAAGCAGTGTCCCGCTTCGGCCTATTAGGGGCATCGGGAGCGGCATAATGCCTAAAATGCGACAGAAATCAGATCTTCCGACCAAGATGTGCCCCGCCTGCGCCCGGCCCTTTGCTTGGCGGAAGAAATGGGCAAGAGATTGGGATAATGTCATTTATTGTTCAGATCGCTGCCGCAGCAAGCCGGGCCGGGCCGCAGCATGAAGAGGGATGAAATGACACGGCCTGACCCCATGAATCTTGAGACTTCCGCCCGCTGGCTCGGCCTTGCAGGTCTCTTGCCGCAATTACTGGCGGTGCTGCTGCTGACCGACGCTGAATTGCGCTGGACGGCAATTGCCGCAGGATTTGGCTATGCCGCGCTGATTTTCAGCTTTCTGGGCGGGGTCTGGTGGGGCATGGCCATCGCCACACCCAGCGCGCCCAAATGGGCCTATGCCGCGGCTGTTATGCCCAGCCTCATAGGTTTTGCAGCTTATCTGCCTTGGATTTTTGGTTGGACTTGGCCGGGGCCGCAATTGGTGGTGATCAGCTTAGCCTTGCTCCTCAGCCCGCTGGTGGATCTTCAATTGGCGCGCACCATCGCCTTGCCCAAAGGTTGGCTCGGCCTGCGCCGTACATTGTCTCTGGGTCTGGGCAGCCTCACCGCCATACTGGCCGCCAGCGCCATTTTGCTTGATCCAGCCTAAAGGCAAAGCGGCCCTCACGCACAGATTAGGCACATCACCGCCAGAAACAGTTGACGCCCGCCCCGCCTCAGTGGCAAAGCGCCTCCGCGCACCAATGGCCCAAGGCCAAGGCGTTGCGGGTGTAGCTCAATGGTAGAGCAGAAGCCTTCCAAGCTTACGACGAGGGTTCGATTCCCTTCACCCGCTCCAGCCATCATACATGAGATGTGAGCCCCGCTTCAGCAGATAAGAATTCGCGCAGAGGCCGCAGAGGCTCAAAGGTTCACAAGTCCCCCGTCATTGCGAGGCGCGCCAGTGCGTCTGCAATCCACTCGCCTTCGCCAAAAAGTAGTTTCTCTGCGGGCTCTGCGTCTTTGCGCGAACCTGTTTCCAACCCCTCCCGCAGGCGGGAGGGGTTGGGGGAGGGTTAGCCTCGCAGCACTGCCCCCAGTTTCCCCGCAGCCGCCACAACCCGTTCGGCAATCGCCTTCAGGTCCTCTTCGCCATAGCTCTTCTCGCTCGGCTGAAGCGTCACTTCGACGGCGAGGGATTTCTGGCCTTCGGGCACACCTGTTCCCATGAACTGATCGAACAGGCGCAAGGCGGTGATATTGTCCTTATCCGCGCCCTTCAGGGTGCGCACAAGGTCTCCCGCTGCCAACTCTGTCGGCACGAGGAAGGCAAAGTCGCGCTTTACTGCTTGCAGGGCAGGCGGGGTGAAGGCCGGGCGCATGAATCCGCCGCCGCCGCGTTTGGCGGGAATGGCGTCGAGGTAAATCTCTGCCGCCATGACGGTGCCGTCCAGATCAAAGGCCTTGGCAATGCCGGGGTGAAGGGCGCCAAAGCTGGCGATTACGGTTTTCGGCCCAAGGCGCAGCGTGGCCGATTGGCCGGGGTGGAAATGCGCGCCGGCTTCTCCCATGACTTGTAGGTTGTCGACAGGGGCACCTGCTGCCGCCAGCAGGGCGATGACTTCGGCCTTGGCATCATAGGCGTCAAAGGCGCGGGACTTGCCGTTCGCCCATCCCCGCTCGGTGCGTTCCCCGCCGAGAATAAGGCCCAGGGTCGGGCGTTCGCCCTCTGCCAGATAGCGGCGGCCCAGTTCAAACAGGCGCACTGTTTCTGCCCCGCGATCAAAATTGCGCCGCGTGGCGGAGAGCAGGCCGGGCAGCAGCGACGGGCGCATGACCTTCATGTCCTCACTGATCGGGTTGGCCAGCGTCCATGCGCCACCGCCAAAGGCCGCGGCTTCCTTTTCGGGCAAGAAGGACCAGTTGATCGCTTCATTCAGGCCACGGGCCGCAGCCGTACGGCGCACCCGACGCTCCATCTTTTGCGCGGGTGTTGCGGTGGGCCGGGCCACACCTTCGGCACGTGGAAGCGGGGTGGAGGGCACATTGTCGAGCCCGATGATGCGGACGACTTCTTCCACCAGATCGGCTGGGCCATCCACATCGCGCCGCCATGTCGGCACGGTGACCTGCCAATCGGCAGAAACGGCAAAGCCCAGCGAGGTGAGGATCGCCTTTTGCTGGACTGCGGGCACATCCACACCGCCCAAACGGGCGCAGAGGCCTGTGTCATAAGCCAGCGTCTTTTGCGCCAAGGGCGGCGTCCCAGCGCGCACGATGTGAGAGGCTTCACCCCCACAAATGTCGAGGATCAGGCCCGTTAGGACCGCAACGGCGTCGTCCAGAAATGCCGGATCAACCCCGCGTTCAAAGCGGCTGCGCGCATCAGAGGTGAGGGCGAGTGCCTGACCCGTTTTGGCAATGCGTTCTGGTGTGAAATAGGCAACTTCCAACAGCATGTCGGCCGTCATGTCGGAACAACCCGAATGTTCACCGCCCATAATGCCTGCAATGTCATGCACGCCCGCGTCGTCCGCAATTACGGTCATGTCGGTGGTGAGGCTATAATCCTTGCCGTTGAGCGCGGTGACCGTCTCACCATCTGTCGCCCGGCGTGCGGACACGCTGCCGGTCAGCTTCGCCAGATCATAAGCATGGCTTGGGCGGCCATGGTCCAGCATCACATAATTGGTGATATCGACCAGCGCGGAAATTGGGCGTTGTCCGGCCGATTTCAGCCGCGCCTGCATCCAGGCCGGGCTGTCGCCATTTTTAACACCCCGGATTACGCGGCCGAAAAAGGCGGGGCATCCATCGGTATCGTCAATGCGGATTTCGGTCGGGCAAGCGAAGTTGCCCTCAATCTGCGGGATGCTGAGCGGTTTTAACGTGCCGAGGCCAGCTGCTGCCAGATCACGCGCAATGCCGCGCACGCCCATGCAGTCTTGCCGATTGGGGGTGATGGCGACATCGATAATCGGGTCGTCCATCTGCGCATAATCGGCAAAGCTTGTGCCGACAGGGGCGTCGGCGGGCAGTTCGATGATGCCATCATGGTCGTCGCCAAGCTCCAGCTCGCGCGTGGAGCACATCATTCCGTTGGAGTCGACGCCGCGAATGGCTGTTTTCTTCAAAACCATGCCATTTGCGGGAACAACAGCGCCTTCAAGGCCGAAGACGCCGACCAGCCCGGCCCGCGCATTGGGCGCGCCGCACACGACTTGCACCGCGCCATCGCCTGCATCGACTGTCAGGACTTGAAGCTTGTCCGCCTGCGGATGCCGCTCTGCCGTCAGCACCTTGGCGATGCGGAACCCAGTCAGCTTTTCAGCTGGGTTTTCAATGCCTTCCACTTCCAGCCCAATACGGTTGAGCGCATCGGCCACGCCATGAATATCGGCATCTGTATCAAGGTGACCCTTCAGCCAAGACAGGGAAAACTTCATGCGCCCACTCCTCCGCTCAACGTGGGGACATCGAGGGCTGCAAACCCATAATGTCTGAGCCAGCGCAAATCGCCATCGAAGAAAGCGCGCAAATCGTCCATCCCATATTTGAGCATGGCGAGCCGGTCGACGCCGGTGCCAAAGGCAAAGCCCTGATATTCATTGGGGTCGAGGCCACAGGCTTCAATGACGCGCGGGTGGACCATGCCGGACCCCAGCACTTCCATCCAACCTTCAGACCCACCAATCACGCGCTTGCCGTTGACCAGCGTATAGCCAACATCAACTTCTGCACTCGGCTCGGTAAAGGGAAAATAGCTGGGTCGCATCCGCAGCACGACATCGTCCCGCTCAAAAAAGGCCTTAAGGAAGGTTTCCAGCGTCCATTTCAAATGGCCCAGATGAATGCCCTTGTCGATCACAAGGCCTTCAATCTGGTGGAACATCGGCGTGTGCGTGGCATCGCTGTCGGACCGATAGACCCGCCCCGGCGCAATGATGCGGATCGGCGGCTTCTGCTGCAACATGGTGCGGATCTGCACGGGGGATGTGTGGGTGCGCAGCAGCATCTTCTTGCCATCCACCGCTTTGTCGTCGGGGAAGTAGAATGTGTCGTGCATCGCCCGCGCCGGGTGCGTTTCGGGCATGTTGAGCGCGGTGAAATTATGCCAATCGTCCTCAATCTCCGGCCCTTCGGCAACGGCAAAGCCCATATCGGCAAAAATTTCGGCCAGCTCATCCATCACTTGCGCGACGGGATGCACTGAGCCTGCGGCAATTTCCGGCGCAGGCAGGGACATGTCCAGACGCTCGGTCGCCAAGCGTGCATCGAGTGCTGCCGTCTCCAGCGCTGCCTTTTTCGCACTGATCGCCGCCGTCACCGCTTCGCGCAGGCTATTGATCGCAGCACCTGTGGTCTGGCGCTCTTCGGGCGACATTTGACCCAAAGTCTTCAACAACGCAGAGATGCTACCCTGCTTACCCAACAGGTCAATACGGACAGCCTCCAACGCGTCCAGCGTCGCCGCCGCGTCAATCGCGCTGAGCGCGTGCGAATTTAGGGATGCAAGATCGGTCATAGCCTGTGCCTGATAAGCAAATGGGCGCGAACGGCAAGCACCGTCCACGCCCATATGCGCTTTTACGAAATGGGGCTGTTAAGCTGCCTTGGGCAGCGCCGCCTTCGCCTGCGCGATGATGGCGCTAAACGCGCCAGCTTCGTTCATGGCGAGATCGGCCAGAACCTTGCGGTCCAGCTCAACACCAGCCAGCTTCAGGCCGTGCATGAACTGACCATAGGTCAGGCCTTCGACGCGAACAGCAGCGTTGATACGCTGGATCCAAAGCGCGCGGAACGTGCGCTTCTTCGCCTTGCGGTCGCGATAGGCATATTGGCCAGATTTTTCGACAGCCTGACGGGCGATGCGAATCGTATTCTTCCGACGGCCGTAAAAGCCTTTGGCGGCGTCTAGGATACGCTTATGTTTGGCGTGCGTGGTTGTACCGCGCTTAATGCGTGTCATGGTCTAGCGCTCCTTATCTCAGGCCGTAGGGGGCCCAAGCCTTGACCGTCGCCGTATCGGCGTCAGACAGGACAGAGGTGCCGCGATTCTGGCGGATATACTTGCCATTATGGCTGATCAGCCGGTGGCGCTTACCAGCAACGCCGTGCTTCAGCTTGCCGGTGGCGGTCATCTTGAAACGCTTCTTGACGCCGCTCTTCGTCTTCAGTTTGGGCATTTTCGTCCTTTCAAATTCGACGATTTCGCATCAGCCGTGGCAGCCCTTTCAGCCAGGCCGATCGCATAACAACCGTGCGGAAGAGCGCGCTATTAGGCAGGGCGGACAAAAAAGGCAAGTCCAACCCTGCGGGAAAGCTGAGTTGACGACTCCCGCCCACCATGGCAGGGGCCGCTCTGCTGCGGGTGTAGCTCAATGGTAGAGCAGAAGCTTCCCAAGCTTAAGACGAGGGTTCGATTCCCTTCACCCGCTCCAGCTTTCCCATCTTTAAGACTGGCGGCCATGCGCTGATTGGTTAGAGATGCCTTTGTTTAGGGCAGGGTGGAGGTTCGGGTGACGGCACAGGCGCATAAGGAACAGGCCATTCCGCCTGCCATCCGCTTTTTGTTGAGCACGATCCTGCTCAACGCCATTGGCTTTGGCATCATCATTCCCGTCATGCCGGAATTGGTGATGGATTTGGGCCATGCCAGCCTGTCTGAGGCGACCGCCATTGGCGGGTCGCTCTCGCTGCTTTATGCCGTGACGCAGTTTTTATGTGGCCCCTTGGCGGGCAATTTGTCGGATCGTTTTGGGCGGCGTCCCGTTTTGCTTGGTTCGCTCTTTGGCTTTTCGGCGGATTTTTTGGTGCTGGCGTTCGCGCCCTCTTTGGGCTGGCTGTATGTGGGGCGGTTTCTCTCGGGCATTTTCGGGGCGTCCAACGCGCCCGCGCAATCGGCCATTGCAGATCTTGTGCCGCCAGATGGGCGGCCCCGCCTGTTCGGCTTTATTGGGGCGGCTTTTGGCTTGGGCTTTGTTCTTGGCCCGGTCATTGGCGGGTTGCTGGGGGAGTTGGGCCATCGCGTGCCCTTCTTCGCGGCGGCCGCCTTGGCCCTTGCGAATTTTATCTATGGGATGATCGTCTTTCCAGAGACGTTAAAGCCCGAGCATCGGCGGTCGTTTAATTGGCGGCGGGCCAACCCAATTGGGTCGCTGCTCAATGTGCGCAAGCTGCCGGGCATCTTGCCGCTCGCCATCGTCTATATGCTCTGGCAGGTCGCGAGCCTCATCTATCCGATGATCTGGAATTTCTACACCTATGGTCGGTTCGGCTGGTCAGCGGGCATGGTCGGCCTGTCGCTCGCCGGTGTTGGCCTTGGCATGGCGCTGGTGCAGACCTTTGTGACGGGCCGTCTGGTCCACACCCTTGGGGAGCGAAAGGCGGCCATGCTCGGCATCGGCATCGGTGCGCTGTCCATGGCGGCCTATGCCTTTGCGCCTTATGGCTGGATGGCGCTGCTTTTGATCATTCCCATGGTGTTTCAAGGCCTCGCCCAACCGGCATTGACGGCCATGATGTCGCGCCGCGCGACAGCAGATACGCAAGGGGAGGTTCAGGGATTTGCCTCAAGTCTCATGGCGCTCGGCTCCATCATTGCGCCATCTTTGTTCAATCCGCTGCTGGCCTGGTTCACGCGCCCGGCCGCCCCGGTTCAATTTTGGGGCGCGGCCTTTTTGGCTGCGGCGATTATTGCGGCGCTTGCATTCATCTTGCTGTGGTGGATGCGGTCCTTGGGGACGGATGCCCAAGCCGCACCCCGGCCTTGATCCTTAAATACCGCCGATCACGCCCTCGCGGCCTAGCTTTGCCAATTCCGCGATCAGCGCCTGTGCGCAGGCATCTAGTCCTGCTTGATCGACCGAGCGGATGACGAAGTTAGACCCGACCTTGCCTTCGCGGAAAAAGGGGTAGCTGCCAATTTGGCATCCCTCATGCGCTTTTTCCACGGCGGCGAGCATGTCAGAAATTTCGCTTTCGGCGACCCAGCAGCCCACCGATTGAGAGAGAAGCGGGCGTCCGCCCTCTAGCGTGCCGGTCAAGGCGTCGAGCATCCCGGCGGTAATATGCGGCACACCGGCCATGATGAAGATATTGCCATGGCGAATGCCGGGCGCGCCCGACATGCGATTGGGGATGAGGTCGGCGCCATCGGGCACGCGCGCCATGCGCAGCCGGGCTTCGGTAATGCCGCCGCGCTGGCCATAATAGGCGTGGAGCATCGCGCTCGCCTCTGGGTGGATCACAACGCCCACGCCCAGCGCCTTGGCAATGGCATCCACCGTAATGTCATCATGCGTCGGGCCAATGCCGCCGGTTGTGAAGAGATAGTCATAGCGTCCGCGCAGGGCGTTCACGCAATCGACGATCTCATCTTCAATATCGGGGACGATCCGCACCTCGCGCAGGCGGATGCCTTGCAGGTTCAGCCAGAGCGCAATCTGGCTCACATTCTTGTCCTGCGTGCGGCCGGACAGGATCTCATCGCCAATGACCGCAAGGGCGGCCGTCCAAATACGTTCTGTGCTCATAAGGGATGGGCTATAGCGCAGCCAACCCGTCTGGAAAGCCCCCTCTAAAGAGCCGGGGCGTCAGAAACGGAAAATGCCCGCCAGATTGCTCCGGCGGGCACCTTTTCCTCCCCAGGAAAATGGTTGTCCTGTCTGGGCTTAGCGGCCCATGGCGCTGCCAAGGCGGTGATACAGGCGCGAGAATTTGATCGACTCTGGCTTGTCCTTCACCACTTCAAGATAATGAAGCACGGCTTCGCGGAGCAATTCAAAATCCTCTGTGGACAGGACGGCGCGGGACCGAGCTGGTTCTGTCATGATGCATTCCTTTCTTGCGCTGTGGATCAGCCGAACTGGTTCATCGTGTTATGGGCGCCACCGGCCTTCAGCGCGGCTTCGCCTGCGAAATATTCCTTATGATCATCGCCAATGTCGGATCCCGACATATTCTGGTGCTTCACACAAGCAATGCCTTCGCGGATTTCCTTGCGCTGCACGCCCGCAACATAGCCGAGCATGCCCGCATCGCCGAAATACTCCTTGGCCAGATTGTCGGTCGAAAGGGCGGCAGTGTGATAGGTTGGCAGCGTGATCAAATGGTGGAAAATGCCCGCCCGCTTGGCGCCATCGGCTTGGAATGTGCGGATGCGCTTATCGGCCGCAATACCCAATTCGGTGTCGTCATATTTGGCGTTCATCAGATCAGCCCGGTCATAGGCGGCCACATCCAGGCCTTCGGCGACCATGGCGTCATACACCTGTTGGCGGAAATTGAGCGTCCAGTTGAAGCTGGGTGAGTTATTGTAGACGAGCTTTGCATTCGGGAAGACTTCGCGGACGCGATCCATCATGCCTGCAATTTGTTCAACATGGGGCTTCTCGGTCTCGATCCAGAGCAGATCAGCACCGTTCTGCAGCGAGGCGATGCAATCCAGCACGCAGCGATCTTCACCCGTGCCAGAGCGGAACTGGAACAGGTTGGACGGCAGGCGCTTCGGCCGCAGCAGCTTGCCATTGCGGTTGAGCACGACATCGCCATTGCGGGCCGTGGAGGGATCAATCTCTTCGCAATCGAGGAAGCTATTATACTGATCACCAAGGTCGCCGGGTTCGTTCGACACGGCAATTTGCTTGGTCAGACCAGCGCCCAGAGAGTCGGTGCGGGTGACGATGATACCATCCTCAACGCCGAGCTCCAAAAAGGCGTAACGGCAGGCGCGCACCTTCGCGAGGAAGTCTTCATGCGGCACGGTGACCTTGCCGTCCTGGTGGCCGCACTGCTTTTCGTCCGACACCTGATTTTCGATCTGAAGCGCGCAGGCCCCAGCTTCGATCATCTTCTTGGCGAGCAAATAAGTGGCTTCCGCATTGCCAAAGCCGGCATCAATATCGGCGATGATCGGCACGACATGGGTCTGGAAATTCTCAATCTTGCCCATGATGTCGGCTTCCTTCGCCGCATTGCCCGCCGCGCGGGCAGCGTCGAGATTGCGGAACAGCAAGTTGAGTTCACGCGAATCTGCCTGACGCAAGAAGGTGTATAGTTCTTCGATCAGCGCGGGGACGCTGGTCTTTTCGTGCATGGATTGATCGGGCAGCGGCCCAAAGTCAGAGCGCAAAGCCGCAACCATCCAGCCGGAAAGGTAGAGGTACTTGCGCTTGGTCGTGCCGAAATGCTTTTTGATGGAAATCATCTTCTGCTGCGCGATGAAGCCATGCCAGCAGCCGAGCGACTGGGTGTAATGGGCCGGATCGGCATCATAAGCGGCCATATCTTCGCGCATGATTTTCGCTGTGTAACGGGCAATGTCGATCCCGGTGCGGAACTGGTTCTGCAACCGCATCCGCGCGACTGATTCTGGGTTGATGCCGTCCCATGTGCCGCCCTTGGTGGCCCGAAGTGCTGCCATGTCCGAAATATGCTGCTGATACGACATTTACATCACCCTTTTCTTGTCGACGCGGCAAGGCCGCCCGAATCCTGTATTTATGAGGGTCGATGTCGGCGCATTCGCAGCGGCGGGCCAGCAACTTCTGTAAAAATTGTTGTGTTTACGTCGAAAAAAATCGCATACATCTTGTCATTCTGTAAATATATGACAATATCAACCCATGTCCGATCAAAAGCTTTTTGCAGGCCATGCCGTCCGGCGGATCCGCCGCGCTTCTGGCCTTACTCAGTCTGCCATGGCGGAGGCGCTGGCGATTTCGCCCTCCTATCTCAATCTGATTGAGCGCAACCAGCGGCCTTTGACCGCGGCCTTGATGCTGCGGCTGGCGGATCGGTTTGATTTTGATCCACGCACCTTGTCTGGGGCTGCTCCCGGTGGCGGGGTGGAGGCGATGCGCCGTCGTTTGTCTGATCCGCTCTTTGCCGATCTCGCGCTGGATCGGGCCGCCATTGCAGATTGGATCGCGCTTGCGCCCGAGGCGGCCGAGGCGTTCGCTCGCGCCTTTGATCGCGTTTCGGGCGCACCCGATGGCACATCAGTCCTAATCGGCGATCCCATTGCCGAAGTCCGTCAGGAGATTGAGCGGTGGCGCAATCATTTCTCTGATCTCGATGCACAGGCAGAGGCGCTGGCCGATGAGCTGCGGCTTGGATCTGCGGATCTTTATGGCGCGATTTCAGAGCGGCTGCGCGTCAAGCACCAGTTGACGATCCGTATCCTTCCTGTCGATGTCATGCCGGATCGGCTCCGTCGGCTCGATCTGCATGCCCGCCAGCTCCAGTTATCAGAAGTGCTCGATCCCGCCTCCCGCACCTTTGCTGCTGGGTTTCAGCTGGCCCAGTTGGAGGCGCGGGCGGAAATTGAGGCGCTGGTGTCTGGTGCCACATTTGCTGAGCGGGCAGGGGAGCGGCTTTATCGTCGCCATCTCACCAGCTATTTCGCCGCAGCGCTGATGATGCCCTATGCTCGGTTCCTGCGCGCCTGTGAGTCAACAGACTATGATCTGGACCTGCTCCAGCGCCGCTTTGGCGCGGGTTTTGAACAAATTGCCCATCGGCTGACCACATTGCAGCGCGTCGGCGCGCGGGGTCTGCCCTTCTTCATGGTGCGGATCGACCGGGCGGGCCAATCGTCCAAACGTTATGCCGGGGCGAGCAACTCGCCGCTGGTCGATGGGGATCTGCGCTGTCCCTTATGGACGCTTCACAATGGCTTTGACCGGCCGGGCATCCACCAGCGCCAGTTGGTCGAACTGGAAGATGGCAGCCGCTGGTTCACGCTGGCGCGCACGGTGCATCCGCAAGGAAGCCGGGCAGGGGGCGTGGATGCGGAATTTGTCGTGGGCTTAGGGGTGGAGGCAAGTTTTGCTGCATCGCTCGCCGCTGCACGCGGGGTGGATTTGGTGAACGGACAGGCGACCCCGGTCGGGCTGGGCTGTCGGCAATGCCTGCGCCCAGATTGTCCGCAGCGCAGCCATCCCCCGGCCGGGCGTGTCCTGACCTTTAATGAACGCGAACGCGGCCTCACCCCCTTTGCCTTTGCGGGGGATTAGACGGAGATCAGAGGGCCTTTGACAGCCGCAAGGTCACGCGCCACACGGGGCTATGGATAAAGATTTGCTGCTTCGTATCGCTGAGGCGCTGGAGCGTCTGGCTCCCGCCGTTGATCACAGCCCAATGCCCGACGCGCCCGCTTTTGTCTGGCAAGCCGGGCAATTGGCGGTGGCGCAAGGTTTCCGACCCGTCGCGCTTGATCTGCTGGCGGGTGTCGCCAGTCAAAAAGCCGCAGTTCTTGAGAATAGCCAGAGACTGGCCGCTGGCCATGCAGCGCACGATATTCTGCTGTGGGGCGCGCGAGGCTCTGGAAAGTCGGCCTTGGTCAAATCGACCAGTGCGGCCGTGCAGGCGGGCGGCAAATCGCTCCGGCTGGTTGAGGTGTCCTGCGATGATCTGGACAGCCTTCCAGATCTCTTTGCGCTCCTTGCTAGCGATATGCGTCCCGCGATTGTCTTCATTGACGATATTGGCTTTGAACAGGCCGATCCCCGGATGCGGCATATCCGCTCTGTGCTCGATGGTGGGCTTGCCGCTCGGCCCGCCCATGTTCGGCTCTATGTCACGGCCAATCGCCGCCACATTGTTCCGCGCAATTTGGAGGAGCAGGCCAGCGCAATCAATCCGCGCGATGTGATTGACGATAACTTGGCGCTCGCCGACCGATTTGGCCTCAGCCTTGGCTTCCACACCTGTACGCAGGAGGATTGGCTGGATATGGTCGCAGGCTATGCCCGTCACCTCGGCCTCAGCTTTGACCGCCAAGAGGCCTTGACTTGGCTCACCCAACGCGGTGCGCGGTCTGGCCGCATGGCTTGGCATTATGCCGTCGAACTGGCGGGTCGGGCCGGAAAGACAATCTAACCCGCCAATTGCTCCACCATCTCGGCCAGTTCTAACCAGCGCTCTTCGGCCGCGTCACGGTCGGCACGCAGGCGGTCAATGGTCTTGGTAAGTTCGGCAAAGCGGGCCGGATTCTGTGTATAAAGATCTGGGTCGGACAGGGCCGCTTCCGCCGCCTCTATCTCCCGGCCCAATTCTTCAACCCGATTGGGGAGGAGGTCATAGTCGCGCTGATCCTTATAGCTCAGCTTCGTCTGCGCCTTTGGGAGCTCCGAGGCAGGAGCTATTGTCGCTGCTTTGGGCTTTGCGCCCGTTTTTGGCGCGTCGCGTTTGCGTTCCCAATCGGCATAACCTCCTGCCACAATGTCCACTTTGCCAGAGCCATCAAGGCCCAAGGTCAAGGTAACGGTGCGATCCAGAAAATCACGGTCGTGGCTCACGATCAGAACGGTTCCATCATAATCGGCAATCACTTCCTGCAACAGGTCAAGCGTTTCCAGGTCCAGATCGTTCGTCGGTTCATCCAGTACGAGCAGGTTGGATTGGCGAGCGAATTCTCGCGCCAGCAACAGTCGGGCCTGTTCCCCGCCGGACAGGGTGGCGACGCGCGCTTCGGATAATTCAGGGTCGAACAGAAACTCTTTCAAATAGCCCTTAATATGCTTTTTCTCGCCGCGTACGGTGACCCAATCCCCGCCATCGGCCAGCACATCGCGCACCCGCTTGTCGCCGCTCAACAGCGCACGCTGCTGATCAATCACAATACCGTTGAGCGTTTTGGCGCGCGTTATGCTGCCGTCATCCGGCGCAATCTCTCCGGTGAGGAGCTTGAGCAGCGTGGTCTTGCCGGTTCCATTGGCCCCAACAATGCCAATCCGGTCGCCGCGCTGAATGCGCAGGGTGAAGTTGCGGATCAGTGTCCGATCGCCAAAGGATTTGCTGACGCCTTCTGCAGAAATGACGGATTTGGAGCGCACATCATCGCTTTCAACCGCCAGCTTGGCGGCGCCAGCAGGGCCAATCATCGCGGCGCGGGCGGCGCGCATCTGACTGAGTTTTTCAAGCCGCCCCTGATTGCGCTTACGCCGCGCCGTGACACCGCGCTGTAGCCAATGGAGTTCAAGCTTCAGCTTCGCATCCATTTTCTCGGCAGCCCGCGTCTCTTCGGCGTAGATTTTTTCTTGCCAGGCCTCGAACCCACCAAAGCCGACTTCGGCGCGGCGCACATTGCCGCGATCCAACCACAAAGTCTGTTTGGTCAAGCGGGTGAGAAAGGTTCGGTCATGGCTGATGACAAGGAATGCGCCCCGAAACCGGTTGAGCCAATCTTCCAGCCAGTCAATGGCGGCCAGATCCAGATGGTTGGTCGGTTCATCTAACAGCAGCACATCCGGGTTCATCGCCAGCGCGCGGGCAATGGCGGCGCGGCGGCGCTCCCCGCCTGAGGCTGTCGCGGACTCGCGCGACAGGTCGATCCCCAATTGTCCGGCAATGGCCTCTACTTCATGAAGCGGCGGCCCATTGGTGCCAGAAAGGGCATAGTCCCGCAGCGTTGCAAATTCAGTCAGATCGGGTTCCTGCTCTAACAGCACGACATTGGTGCCCGGCACAATCGTGCGGCGGCCCTCATCGGACTCAACGCGATTGGCAAGCAGCTTGAACAGCGTGGTTTTTCCGGCGCCATTGCGCCCAATCAGCGCCAACCGGTCACGTTCGCCGACATAGATATCAAGGCCGCGAAACAGCCACCCCGACCCTTGGACGAGCCCAAGGCCCTCATAACTTAAAACTGGTGCTGACATGTGACCGAACCGGGTTAGAAAAAGATTATGCAGCTTTTTGAGGCCGCACGTCTATTCATGGATTATTCAATTCAGCCTGCTATGCGCTCAAATCGTGTCTGACAATAACGCCTCGATAAAGCTTTGTGCTCTTCTTCTCATCGGCCTGTCGCTGACGCCGCCTGTATCGGCGCAGATGGGCCGTCGGGGAGAGCAGGATGCCGCGATGAACGCGACCAGGCGTGGATCTGTTATGTCGCTGCGCGATATTGAGGGGACGATTGTTCCCGCCATGAAGCGCCGCGGCGCAAACTATATTGGTGCGGAATATGATTCGGATGTGATGCGCTATCGCCTGAAATTCGTGCGCGGCTCATCTGTGATCTGGGTCGATGTCGACG
>CAMAQU010000020.1 GCA_945860425.1 Sphingomonas paucimobilis | reverse complement strand
CCAATGGCCCGCATGTGCATGGCATTGCGCAGGCCGAGCAGCTTCAGGGCAAGGAGCTGAGCTATAACAACTATAATGACGCCGATGCCGCGCTGGAGCTGCTGAGCGAGTTTCGGGGCGGGCCGCCGACTGTCGTCATTGTAAAGCACGCCAACCCCTGCGGCGTTGCCAGTGGGGCGACGCTTTTGGAGGCCTATCGCAATGCGCTGCACTGCGATTCAGTATCGGCCTTTGGCGGGATTATCGCCGTGAACCGTCCGCTTGATGGCCCGACGGCGGAGGCCATGTGTGAGATTTTTACGGAGGTCGTCGCAGCCCCAGCAGCGGATGAAGCCGCGCGCGCGGCCTTTGCAAAGAAGAAGAACCTTCGTCTTCTGATCACAGGCGACTTGCCCGATCCAGCGCGGCCGGGCCTCAATATCAAAAACATTGCAGGCGGTTATCTGGTGCAGAGCAGGGATAATGGCTGTGTGACAGAGGATATGCTGACGGTCGTGACCAAGCGGGCGCCAACAGAGCAGGAGCTGAAAGACTGTCTCTTTGCTTGGACGGTTGCCAAGCACACCAAATCCAATGCAATTGTCTATGCCAAAGACGGCGTAACGGCAGGTATTGGGGCCGGGCAAATGAACCGCCGGGACTCCGCCCGGATTGCCGCCACTAAGGCACGCGAAGCGGCCGAAACCTATGGCTGGGACCAGCCCCGCACCCTTGGCAGCGCGGTTGCGTCTGACGCCTTCTTCCCCTTTGCAGATGGCTTGCTGGCCGCGGTTGAGGCGGGGGCCACGGCGGTGATTCAGCCGGGCGGGTCCATCCGTGATGAGGATGTGATTGCCGCCGCCGATGAGGCTGGGCTGGCCATGGTCTTTACCGGGATGCGCCATTTCCGCCATTAAAGCGGGGCGGCGGCTTTATTTCAGGCGGCGGAACAGAACGCGGTCTTCCTCTTGGAAGCCGCGTTTCCAAATCACCCAGCAATAAACGCCCAAGATTGCCGGTATACCAAAGGCAAGCTCCACCCATTCAGGCAGTCGGATGAAAATCTGACCGACCAAAACTGCAACAAATGCGGCAGACACAAGCGGCCAGCGCCAGACGGAAACGGGTGCGCCCAGCATCTCACGCGCCAAGAGCGATTTGGCGAGTGACCCGACCGCAAGGGCAAGGCAGAGCGACGCAGCCGCACCTGCAGCGATCCAAGTTTCGTCCAGTCCCTCTTTCTGTAAAACATAGAGGATCACGATTGTAAGCACCGCTTGCAGCCCAATCATCCCGAATGAAATCAGCATGTTGCGATGGCGCGCGATGTAAACAAGGGCAGCCTCGCTGACGACGGCAAGGGCGGCCACAACTTCTGCGGCCAAGAGGAAGGCAAGTGCGGCTGTCCCGCCGACAAAACTCCCCCCCGGTCCGATCAGCCCCAATATCCCACCTGCTGGAATGCCCAATGTCAATGCTACGCCAAGCTGCGCCGCCAAAATCCAAAAGCCGACTTGGCTGATTTGTCGGGCGACAGCTGCACGATCATTTTCCTCCAGCCGTCGGGTGATGACGGGTCCCAAAACGGGGTCAAAGCTGGTCTTCAGCTTTTGCGGCAGCGAGGCGACTTGTTGGGCGACCCAGTAAATCCCAACGGTCGCCGGGGAGACGAACAGGCCTAGGATCGCCAGATCAATCCGCCGGGACCCCCATTCAATGGCATCTGCCGCCGCAAGCGGGGCGTTGCGTCGGGTTAAGGCCCACAGCGCATTTGGCCGGGGTTTCCAGTTCTTGGGAAGGCCATAGGTCTTCAGAAAGGGAATGAGCGAGGCAATAAATGCCGCCCCCATGGACAGCGCATAGGCAACAAGCAAGCCGTCGCGCGGGAGGCTCCATGCCAGAGCAAAGGCCGCAATGCTGATTGTCCAAGGTTCAATGATTGCCCGGGCTCGCACGGTTGCGCCGACATCAAAGCGATAGGCAAGGGCGGAGAGCATCAGGTCTGACGCCGCCAGCGCAGGCACAATGAGCGGGAGCAGATAATCAAGCCGGTTGATCGTGCTGTTGGGGAACATGATTTGGGGGAAGATCATCAACAAGGCGGTGAGCGGGAACGTCGCTAGCAGAACGACGACGAGTCCGTCCCAAGCCCCATTTTCCTTGCCCTCACCCGTCAAATGAAGGGCCAAGCCGCGCTTTAGGCCCAGCGTTGCCAATTGGGCGGCAAATTCAACGATGATGATAGCATAGGCAAGGCGACCCAGCGCCTCAGCGCCATACCATTGCCCCCCGATGATGAGGAATGGAATGCGCGCGATGAGGCGCATGAAAAAACCTGCTACATTTGTGCGACCACCCTTGGCCAGAGCCTGAAGGTCATCGCCCGCATGCGGGGCGCTGCTGCTCAATGTGCATCACCCCAAGTTCGGCCTTTGCCAATTTCAATGCCCAAAGGAACGTCGATTGTGACGAGAGGCTCCGCGGCCTCTGCCATCACCCGTTCAATAATTGGGCAGGCGGCGGCCACATCGCCTTCGGGAAGTTCAAAGACAAGTTCGTCATGTACCTGCAACAGCATGCGAACATTGGGGAGCCCGGCTTGCAGCAGGGCAGGTTCCATCCGCACCATTGCGCGCTTGATAATGTCGGCGCTCGTTCCCTGAATGGGGGCATTCATGGCGGCCCGTTCGCTGCCAGCTCGTTCGGTCTGGTTCTGGCTGGTGATACGCGGGAAATGCGTTTTGCGGCCAAAAAGGGTTTCGGTGAAGCCCATTTCGCGCGCCATTTGCTGGGTCTGGCTGATGTAGCGGTTAATGCCGGGAAAACGTTCAAAATAGCGGTCGATCATCGCCTGCGCTTCATCTGCTGATATGCCCAGGCGGCCCGCCAAACCCCAGCGCGAAATGCCATAAAGCAGCGAGAAATTGATCGTTTTGGCCCGACCGCGCGTGTCGCGGTTCACCTCGCCAAACAGCTCCTGCGCGGTGCGGGCGTGAATATCCTCGCCATTGGCAAAGGCGTCCTTCAGCGCGGGGACATCAGCCATGTGCGCTGCCAGCCGCAGTTCGATTTGGCTATAGTCTGCCGACAGCAGGACGTTGCCCGGCTCTGCCACAAAGGCTTGCCGAATACGCCGCCCCGCTTCTGAACGGATCGGGATATTCTGCAAATTAGGATCGTTGGAGGAGAGGCGGCCAGTCTGTGCACCAGTGAGGCTATAGCTGGTGTGGACACGTCCGGTCTTGGGGTTGATCTGCTGTTGCAGCGCATCGGTATAGGTGGATTTGAGCTTGGACAATTGCCGCCAGTCGAGCACCTTACGAGCAATCTCAACGCCATCATCCGCCAGTCGTTCCAGCACGGTCACATCGGTTGAATAATCCCCCGACTTGCCCTTCTTTCCACCCTTCAGGCCCATTTTGCCAAATAAGACTTCGCCCAATTGCTTGGGGCTGCCCACCGAAAACGGCTCTCCGGCCAGACCATGGATTTCGATTTCCAGAGCCGCAATGCCATCTGAGAATTCGGCGGACATGCGGGCGAGTTCTTCCCGGTCAACCTTGATGCCGCGCATCTCCATGCGCGCAAGGACGGGAATGAGCGGGCGATCCACACGTTCATAGACCCGTGTTGCTTGTTCTGCCGATAGTCGTGGCTTTAGGGCGTGCCAAAGGCGCAGCGTGACATCGGCATCTTCGGCGGCATAGGCCGCGGCTGTCTTTAGTTCGACCTGATTGAACCGAAGCTGGTTTTTGCCGGAGCCGCAGACATCCTTAAAGGCGATGCAACTATGCCCCAGATGGGTGAGTGCAAGCTCATCCATGCCGTGATTGCGCTTGCCGGCATCCAGATCGAAACTCAAAACCATCGTATCGTCGATTGGAGTCACATCAATCCCATAACGGGTCAGGACATGGAGATCATATTTGATGTTATGGCCGATTTTGAGAACCGATGGATCTTCGAGAAGCGGCTTCAGCATAGTCAGTACCGTTGCCATCGGGATCTGCTTGGGCGCATCTGAAAACAGGTCATTCCCGCCATGGGCCAGCGGAATAGAGCATGCACGGTTCGGCCCTGTCGCAAGGCTCACTCCGACTAGGCCCGCCGCAATGGCATCTAGCGCGTCGGTTTCCGTATCGACAGCGATGACACCCGCAAGATGGGCCTCTGCAATCCAGCTGGCGAGATCAGCTTCGGTTTGAATGCAGGCATAGGCATCACGATCAAACACCTGGGCTACGGGTTCGACGGCAGCCTCTGGCGCGCCAGTGCGGGCTTCCGCCTTGATCAGCTTCATCGTTTGATGATCAGCGCGACCCGGCTCTCCGCCCAGTTTTTTGAGCAGCGAAGAAAAGCCATGATGTTCCAAAAACGCCCGCAAGGGTGGCTCTGGGATTTCTTTGAGAAGAAGATCCTCCAAAGGCTCCGGCAAAGCGGCATCTTCTTTCAAAGTCACCAATATATGGGAGAGCCGGGCCATCTCCGCATGGGCGATGAGGTTTTCGCGCATTTTGGAGGGCTTCATACCGGGGGCCGCGGCGAGCACGGCTTCGACAGTGCCAAATTCCTGGATCAGCTTGGCCGCGGTTTTGGGGCCGATGCCGGGGATTCCGGGGACATTATCCGCGCTGTCGCCCATGAGTGCCAGAACGTGGCCCAATTGTTCCGGGCCGACGCCGAACTTCTCGATCACGGCATGCGGGCCTAACCGCTCGCTCTTCATCGGATCGAGCATATCCAGACCGGGCTGGATCAGTTGCATCAAATCCTTGTCGGTCGACACGATCGTGACAAGCCAGCCCTCTGCAAGGGCGGCCTTGGCATAGGAGGCAATAATGTCGTCAGCTTCCAGCCCGATTTCCTCAATGCACGGTAGCGAGAAAGCGCGCGTCGCATCCCGGATCATCGGGAATTGGGGAACCAAATCTTCCGGGGCAGGCGGCCGGTGGGCTTTATATTGATCGTAAATTTCATTGCGGAAGGATTTGCCCGACGCGTCTAATATGACCGCCATATGGGTCGGCCCATCCGCCTTGTGCAGCGCATCTGCGAGCTTCCACAACATGGTTGTATAACCATAGACAGCGCCAACGGGTTCATCGTGAATATTGGTTAGCGGTGGAAGGCGGTGATAGGCCCGAAAAATATAGCCAGACCCGTCAACGAGATAGAGATGTTTTTGATCGCCCATGATGGGGGATTAGCAAGCGGGCGACAATTTGGCGACTGCTTTTGCCGATCAGTTTGTGCCTGCTGAGGTGCCTGAGGTGCGGGATGCAAATTGGCTGGCACGGTGGCTGGCGGCCACGGTGGCTGCAACCTGCTGAATCAAGCGTTGACGATAGCCGATGGGGGCCTTTGTATCCGCGATCATCACGGCAACGGTATAGCTGGTGCCATCTGGCGCCGTCATAATGCCCACATCGTTAAAACCCGCCGTTCTGCTCTGCAAATCTTGGCCGGTGCCTGTCTTGTGGGCCAGTTTCCAACCTGCAGGGACGCCCGCCTTAAGCCGCGACCGGCCTGTGGTCGTCTGTTCCATCACGCCCAACAAATAGCGGGTGGATTGTGCGCTCAACAATTCGCCGCGCTTCAGCCGGGCCAGCGAGCGCGCAATGGCGGCGGGTGTCGCGCCATCCATCGGGTCTGCCACATATTTGTCCATGGCGCTTTTGCGCACGCTCAGGGGCAGGGATGCCCGGGCATTTTGGAAGGCCCAGCCGCTGCTATATTCCTGCCGCCACGTCATGCCCGCTGTTGCGGCCTGAAAATGCCGTTCTCCGGGGCCAAAGCGGATGGCCCCAAGTCGCTTGGAGGCAATAACATCCCGAATGGCGGATGGGCCGCCAACTCGGCGCATGAGAAAATCATTCGCAGTATTATCGCTTTGTGTCATCGCGCGGCGGAGTAAGGCGGCAATTGTTGTCGTATAGCCATCCGGTCCGATCAGCGATGCGATTGGCTGGTGAAAAAGGGTCATGTCCGATTTGCGGAGTGTCACCTTATCTTCAAGGCGCAGCTCACCTTTATCGACCGCGTCCATCACAGCGATGGACACCCACAGCTTCGACACGCTTTGTTGCGGCATCGGTTCATCGCCGCGATAGGAGACCAGCCAAGACCCATCGCCCTTCATCACCGCGATGCCTGCCTTGCCCGGAAAGGCGGACCACAAGGTCCGAAGGGCGGTGGTCAATTCTACCGGCGCAGCACGCGCGGAATCGTTGATGGTTGGCTCAGGCGATGTTGGCGGCAACATGATGCTGATGGAATGGCCAGTTGAGCGCAGCTTGAGCGTCACCGGAGCGCCAGATGCCTTATCATTTTTAGAAGATGAAGATTTTTGGATAGAGGCTGCTTCGGCAGAAGCGGGCAATTCAGCTGGAGCAATGCAGGCCAAGGTCAAAAAGCCGACCCCAATGGTTAACCGAACTGGGTTTGCCGCCGCTGATGTCATATCCAAATTTCCCCTGTTCCTGCAGACACGTCCTAGCAAGGCTCATCGATCGGGCTAGCCGCCTTGCGACGAACGATTCTGTGGCAGCGACGAATTGAGCAGCGATACCGAATAAAAGCTTATATTTCCTTAACCTTGCTTGATTTGGCCAAAATTCCGCCAGGACAGAAAATGGCGGTGCGATATGATTAATCTTCTCTCGCTAGACGGTCCGAGCCAAAATCCCTATCGAGGGCGGCAGAAAACGGGAAGGGAAGTCTTTATGGCATCGGGTCTTGCGGCGCTGCTGGATGATGTGGCGGTAATTGCCAAATTGGCGGCTGCGTCCATTGATGATGTGGGCGCGGCGGCCGGGAAAGCAGGCGTGAAGGCGGCAGGTGTGGTCATTGACGATACCGCCGTGACGCCGCGCTATGTGACCGGCTTTACGCCGGATCGGGAATTGCCTGTCATTTATCGCATTGCGCGCGGTTCGTTGCGCAACAAGCTGCTCTTCATCCTTCCCGTAGCCTTGCTGCTCAGCTATTTTCTTCCCGCCGCCATTACACCCATTTTGATGGCGGGCGGGGCCTATCTTTGCTTTGAAGGGGCCGAGAAGGTTCTTGAATCATTGCGGCCCAAGCAGGATGTTTTGGAAGAAGCTGCTGCTGAATTGAGCGCGGCTGAGCATGAATCGAGCATGGTCGCAGGGGCTGTGCGCACAGATTTCATCCTGTCGGCCGAAATTATGGCGATTGCGCTGGCGGAAGTCGCTGACGAGCCAATTGCGATGCAGGGCAGCATTTTGTTGATCGTGGCGCTTGCCATTACCGTCGCCGTTTATGGTGTGGTCGCTTTGATTGTGAAGATGGATGATTTGGGCCTGCGCATGGCACAAGGCGGCAGCGCGCTGGGAACCGCCGTTGGAACGCGCCTTGTGCGGGCGATGCCATTTGTTTTATCTGGATTGTCGATCATCGGTATCGCCGCGATGATTTGGGTGGGCGGCGGCATTGTGCTCCACGGGCTGCATGAATTCCATCTGACGCCCTTGCCAGAATGGATTGATCATTTTGCCAAGTCCGCAGGGCTCGCTGTGCCCTTTGCGCAGGCCAGTGTGGAATGGATCGCCCATGCGACAGGCTCAGGCGTGTTTGGCCTAGCGCTCGGTTCCGTCATTGTCGGGGCGCACCATTTATGGGCGCACCGAAAGGGCTAAACTTGCCTTAGGGTGCAGGGGATTCGATGCGCGCCTCGCTGGGTGGGATTTTGGCCATCAGGGCCGCTGTCGCCTCTGCGCCTTTCAACGCGCGGATGATGTTGCGGCTAGCGATTTTCTGAAGGCCAGTCTTGCCAATAAGGACCGCATTGCGCAGGAGCAGTTTCAGACCCGTAGATTCAGCAAAAGGCCCCCGTCATGACCATTGAAACACTCTCCACCAATCGCAGCCATGGTGGAACGCAAGGCGTGTATAAGCACACCTCCAGCGCGACGGGGACAGAGATGACCTTTTCGGTCTTCGTGCCGGATCATGCGCCGGGCGCGAAGCTTCCGGTGGTCTGGTATCTGTCTGGCCTGACCTGCACCCATGCGAATGTTACCGAGAAGGGTGAATTTCGGGCCGCCTGCGCAAAGCTTGGTCTGATCTTCGTCGCGCCCGATACCAGCCCGCGTGGCGAAGGTGTGGCGGACGATGCAGAGGCCGCTTATGATTTTGGCCTTGGCGCTGGATTTTACGTCAACGCTACGCAAGATCCCTTCGCCCCGCATTACCAGATGCGCGACTATATTGAGCGGGAGCTCCCTGATCTCATTGCGGCTAACTTCCCCGTCGATAGCACGCGTCAGGGCATTACGGGCCATTCCATGGGCGGGCATGGTGCGCTGACCATTGCGCTGCGCAACCCGGATCGCTTCAAAAGCGTGTCAGCCTTCGCACCCATTGTTTCTCCGCTCAACTGCCCCTGGGGGCATAAGGCGCTGGCGGGTTATCTTGGCCCCGATCAAGCGGCTTGGGCTGAATATGATGCCTGTGCCCTGATCGAAGGCGGTGCCCGCTTGCCTGACCTTTTGGTGGATCAGGGCGGGGCGGATAACTTCCTTGTGGAACAGCTCAAGCCCGAATTGCTCGAAGCTGCCTGTGCAAAAGCCGGGCAGAAGCTCACGCTGCGGATGCAGCCGGGCTATGACCATAGCTATTATTTCATCTCAAGCTTCATGGCCGATCATCTGCATTGGCATGCCGAGCGGCTTGGCTAATCAGCGTTTCGGTAGCAGGCTTAGGCTCTGGCACGACGATCATTGAGAAGCCCTTC
Source organism: Sphingomonas paucimobilis (assembly GCA_945860425.1). Lineage (GTDB taxonomy): Bacteria > Pseudomonadota > Alphaproteobacteria > Sphingomonadales > Sphingomonadaceae > Aquisediminimonas > Aquisediminimonas paucimobilis_A. The sequence continues at coordinate 5,685 of CAMAQU010000020.1, read as the reverse complement.
TTCGGCTTGAGGTAACGCTTTGCGAGCATTTGTAGATCGCGCGGTGTGATCTTCTCCAAGTCGCTTTGCCAGCGCAGCAAGTTGGTGATGCGCACGGGGTCGCGCGTCGCGCCGGACAATTGGGTGAGCCAATAGCTGTTGCCAGTCGATGCTCGGCTGAGGCGCTGGCGCATCGGGCCAATGGCGCGCTGCAATTCATCTGGAGAGACAGGGCGTGTCGCAAGGTCGGCGGCAATGGCGCGGGCGCGGGTGAAGAAAACATCCACAGCATCGGGCTTTACTTGCGCCAGAGCGGTAAAGCTTCCGCCTGATCGATAGCCAAGCGGCCAGCTGCTCTCCACATCGGGGCTATAACTTGCGCCGTCGCCTTCACGCAATTGTTCAAATAAGCGGTCGTTGAAAATGGCGGCCAGCATATCAAGTTGACGGCCAGTCCGGATGGTTTTGGACCCGGCACCCGTTGGCCATGACAAAAGGGCAATCGCCTGATCCGGGGAACCCTGATGTGTCAGGCGAAGGGGCGCGCGATTGGGTCGCGCGGTGCCGATGATATCGCCATTGGTGATCGTGGGAGCCTCTGGCCGAGGCGGCATGGCCCCAAAGCTGTCGAGCACGGCTTTGCGGGCAGCCTCTGGATCAAAATCCCCAAAAATGGACAGCTCAACTGGCCCCGTGGCCAAAATGCGGTCCCAAAAATCTCGGAAACTCTCCGGCGTGAGGGCATCTACCTCGCGTTCGTCAGTCGTTGCCCAGCGTTTATCTCCATCGCGTAAGATAGCACCAAGCTTGCGCGCAAGAACATCGCCGGGGGAGCTTGTCGCCGTTCGTAGACCAAGCAGCATGGCGGCCCGCGCCCGTAAGACGGGGGCTGGGTCCCAGCCGGGATGCACAAATTTCGCCGCCATGATCTTGAGCTGATCGGCAAGATCGGCCGGGCGGGTCATCGCCTGCATGAAATAGGCATCATCGCCCACTTCAACGCCGATGCTGATCTGCCGTCCGCTGGTGAGCCGGTCGAGCGTATCTTGCCCCAAATCGCCAATACCGGCTGCAGGCAAGGCACCGGCGGTCCAGATCGGCGTGATGCTATCCTGCGGCAGACCAAGCCGACCTGTGCCAAATCGGGCCGAGACATAAATTCGGCCCGCCTCAGACGTGGAGCGCCCCAGCAAAACGCGCGTTCCGTTAGACAGGGTCAGCGTTTCGACCTCCACATTGGGCAGTGGCCCGGCACTCACAATTGTGCCCGGCGGACCGAGCGCGGGCAGAATATCAAAGCTGATCGCCTTCTGATCCTGATCCGATCCAATCCCAGTCACGGGCTGCTTCAGCGCCTGTGCCAGCTGCGCTGCGCCATCGGGCTGCGGTGCCTGGCTGGAGAGCAGCGCACGCGGGCCAATGCCGGAGAAGAGCCGCACCATCGCCTTTTGCACCTCAGCAGGCCCGAATTTGCCGATCATCGCCGCAAAGACATCTCGCGCCACCTCTGGGCTGGCGACAGTTTCGCGGATATTGACCGCTTCGATCAGGTCATCGGCCTGTTTGGCGCTGGCTTCGGCGCGGGCCGTTTCCACCTGAACGTCGAGTGCCGCCTTGAACTCGTTTGTTTCCCGATCAATTTCTGATTGCAGGGGAGGACGGGCAATAGCGTCCGCAATAACGGCGCGGACATCCAGCAGCGCCTGTTGCCAATTCTCGCCCATGGGCAAGATTGACATGAAGCTGATATTGGCACTGCGCGCCACATCCTCTTGATCAATGGAGGCCTGCAAATAGCTGCCGCCCGCCCGCGCCCGCTGTTCAAGGCGGCGGTTGAGAATGCCGGTTGCCACAAGATCGATCAACCGCCCTTGATTAAGCGCAATCGTGTCTGGCTGGGGTGTCCATGGGCGCAGCCAAGCAAGGCTGACCAGAGTTGGCAGTCCGGCTTCTACAACGACGCGCGTGTCCGGCTGACGCGCATCGGGCGCGCCAAAATCCACTTTGGGAAGTGGTGTGTTTTCGGGCTTGGCCCAGCCAGAAAAATGGCGGGTGATAATGTCGGTGAGCACATCAGGGTCGGCATCGCCGGATATGGCGATCACCGTCGTGTCGGGGCGATACCAGCGATCATGGAACGCACGCAGCGTGCCGGCTCTTGCCTTGGCAAGCGACTCCGCTGTGCCGATGGGCGGGCGGTCCGCCAGCCTTTGGCCGGCAAAAAAGAGCTGTGTTGTCGCATCGCTCAGTCGGACTTGCGCGCCATCGCGTTCGCGCGCCTCGGCCATCACGGTGCGGCGTTCAGCCTCGACCTCTGCCTCGGTGATGTTGGGCGCGGCCATCATGCCAGAGAGAATGCGCATGCTCTCATCCAACGCTTGGGGCGATGCCTGCGGCAGGTCGAGGCGAAAGATGGTCTGTGTGGGGGTGGTGGCGGCATTGCTATCATTGCCAAATGTCGCGCCAAGCCGCTGCCAGACTCGCTTTGCCTCCCCATCCGCGACATAGCGCGATCCGCGAAAGGCCAGATGTTCCAGAAAATGGGCGTAGCCGCGCTCATCTTCGCTTTCCATCAAGGACCCGGCATCAATAGCAACGCGGATAGAGACCTGACCCGGCGGCACACCATTGCGGCGCACGGCATAGCGCAGGCCATTGGGGAGCTCCCCAAATTTCCAATTCTGATCCACGGGAATGTCGCTGTTGCGATAGAGCCAAGGGACGGCGCTCTCGGTTCGCGCCTCAGCGGCCGGGGCCGGGGTTTGCGCATGAAGGGGGGCTGCCAGCAGCAGCGACAGACTTGTGGCAAGGCCGGTTGCCAAGCGCAGATAAGGAAAGGACATGGGCAAATGCTATACCCCGGCACAAGAGGACGCCACTGAAAAAGGCGGCGGGCGGATATTGCGGGGCCTTCATGCTTTTGCTGGCATCCTCTGCCGTCACAGGGTAGCGCATCCCTATGCCCAAGACGCCCTTTACTGGCCTGCCCACGCGCAAGCAGATCCTTGACTTCATTGCCCAATCGGATGCTCCGGCGGGCAAGCGGGAAATTGCCCGTGCTTTTGGCCTGAAAGGCAATGAGAAAATCGCGCTCAAGGCGCTGCTCAAGGATATGGCGGACGAAGGCCTGATCGATAGCGCGCCGGGCCGCGCCTTTCACAAAATGGGCGGCCTGCCCAAGGTGACGGTGCTGCGCATTATCGATACCGAAGATGGGCAGATTATTGGCGTTCCCGAGCATTGGGAAGCCGAAGGTAAGCCGCCGCCCCGCCTGCGGGTGATGGAACGCGGGCGGCGATCCGCGCTGAGCGTGGGCGACCGCATCTTGGCCCGCACGGAAGAACAGGGCGCAGGCCATGTCGCCCATATGATGAAGCGGCTGGCGCGCGGGGAAGAACTGATCCTGGGCGTCGTCGCGCTGGAGGGGGACAGATATTGGCTGCGCGCCATTGATAAGCGCGAACGCCGGGACACCCCGATTTCCGATATGGGAGAGGCGGGCGCTGGCGACCTTGTGCTGGCCGAAAAGACGGGCCGCGCCCCGCGCATCACCGCCAAGGTGACAGAGGTCTTGGGCGATCCCTTTGCCCCCAAGGCGTTCAGCCTGATTGCCATTCATAAACACAGCATCCCCCATGTTTTTTCCGAAGAGCTGTTTGAAGAGGCGGGGAAAATGGCGGGGCAGGCGCTCGGCCAGCGCGAAGACCTGCGCCATTTGCCGATTGTCGCCATTGACCCCATTGATGCGCGGGATTTTGATGATGCCGTCTGGGCCACGCCCCGGACAGACGGCGGCTTTGACTGCATTGTCGCCATTGCCGATGTCAGCTTTTACGTCCGCCCCGGATCGCGGCTGGATAAGGAAGCGCGCAAACGCGGCAACAGCGTCTATTTCCCGGATCGTGTCGTCCCGATGCTGCCAGAGCAACTCTCAGCCGATGTCTGCTCGCTTCGCGCTGGGCAAGATCGGGCGGCCTTGGCCTGCCATATGGCGATAGATGCGGATGGGAATATAGAAAGCTGGCGCTTTTCGCGCGCGGTGATCCGCGTGGCCGCCAACATCCCCTATGAACATGCGCAAGCCGCAATAGATGGGGATCGGCCCCATGACCTGACGGAAAGCGCGCTGCGCCCGCTTTGGGCCTGTTGGGCGGCGTTGAAAAAGGCCCGTGCAAAGCGGGAGCCGCTTGACCTTGATCTGCCCGAACGGCGCGTTGTTCTGGATGAGGATGGCCGCATTCAATCCGTCGCCCCGCGCGAACGGCTGGATGCCCACCGCCTGATCGAAGATTATATGATTGCGGCCAATGTCGCGGCGGCCAAGGCGCTAGAAAGCCGCAAGGCCCCGGTCATGTACCGCGTGCATGAACAGCCGTCGCGCGAAAAGCTGGTCGGCCTGAAAGACTATCTGGCGACCTTTGATATCGCCTTTGCCTTGGGGCAGGTCATCACGCCCAAAACCTTCAACCGGATCATCGGACAGCTGGGGGAGGCGGAGTTCCGCACCGAAGTGATGGAGCAAATCCTTCGGTCGCAGACTCAGGCCTATTACAGCCCGCAAAATGCCGGGCATTTCGGCCTGTCGCTTGGCTCTTACGCGCATTTCACATCGCCCATTCGCCGCTATTCAGATTTGATTGTCCATCGATCCTTGGTGGAGGCATTTCAGCTGGATCCCGATGCGCGGCACACCGCCCTGACAGCCGAAGATGCCGGGCGTATGGTGATCATCGGCGAAGCCATATCGCGCTGCGAACGCCGGGCGATGGAGGCAGAGCGGGAAACAGTGGATCGCTATGTCGCCGCCTTCCTCGCCATGCGCGTGGGCGACATATTGGAAACGCGGATTACCGGCGTCACCAATTTTGGCTTTTTCGCAACGGTGGAGGGGCTGGGCGGCGATGGCCTTGTGCCCGTCTCCACTTTGGGGGCGGAACATTTCACCTTTGATCCCGCGCACATGGCGCTGACCGGGGATGAAACGGGGGATCAATATCGCATTGGCCAGCATATTGAGCTGCGCCTTGTGGAGGCGAACCCCATTTCCGGCGCATTGCGCTTTGAATTGCCTGAAGGGGCCAACCACCTGCCCATGCGTGGGGACAGGCGCGATCGCGGCCGCCGCACGCCAATGGGCAAACGCGGCCGCCCCGGCAATATCCGCCATCAGGGCCGCCGTCGATAATCATGCCCATTAATCTCCCCCGCCTTTTTGTCGGCATGCTCATTTATGACGAGCCCTCTGCGGTTCTGGATGATATGCGGTTTGAACGCATCATGCGGGGCTTTTCCAGCCATTATGTGGTGCGGCCCGTTTCGCAGCGGGAATTTGTGTTTGAACGCGGCGAAGGATTTGATCGGTTTGAACGCTGGGATGCCTTTGCCTATGTCGATGGCGGCACCGTCATTCGCCTGCGCGAACATCGCGAAATCGCGGTGGAGGGGCAGGACAATATCGTCCTCCTGCCGCCCCCTTGGACGGCCCTGCGCTTTCACCTCAACATCCGTGTCGTCCTGATCTTCTGGGCCTTTGCCCTGATCATCGCCCGAAGCTTTCTGGGCGGGGATTGGCTGTTCTGGGGGATTGGCTTTCTCGCGCTCTATGGCGCGCATGTGGGGCTGATCCGGCGGAGTTTGCGGAAGAAGCTGGCGGCGTGGGTGGGCCGGGGGAGTTTGAATTAGGGCGGCGGCAGCTTCCCTCCCCCA
>CAMAQU010000019.1 GCA_945860425.1 Sphingomonas paucimobilis | reverse complement strand
ATATCGAGTGCTGCGTCCTCCTCCCCCCAGATCATCAGGGTGGGGATCTCAATGCGCGCATCGCCAAGCCGGACAGCCCAAGGGTAACGGATGAACGCGCGGTAATAATTGATCATCGCGGTCAAAGCGCCGGGCCGCTGGGCGGCGGCGGCATAGACATCCAGCACCTCTGGGCCAAAGCGGCTCTTGTCCACGGCCATGCCATGAAAGGCGCGGCGAATGCCCGCGGCATCATCGCCCCCCATAAAGCGTTCGGGCACTCGGGGCAGTTGGAAGAAATAGACATACCAGCTTTTCTTCAGCTGCCGCCAGCGCCGCAATTCCCGTTGAAACACCTTGGGGTGCGGCACATTCATGATGACCAGCCGGATGACGGGCCGGGGCCGTGCCGCCTTGCCATTTAGGATCGCGAAGGCCCAAGCGATAATTGCCCCCCAATCATGCGCGATGAGCAGCACCTCATCCACCGCGCTTTCTGCTGCTGCCGCGTCAATCAAGGCACCGACATCATTGGTGAGATGATCCAAACCATAGGATCGCGCGCCCTTGGGCTGGCTGGTCGCGCCATAGCCACGCAAATTGGGCGCCCACACACGCCAGCCTTGGTCTGCCAGCATCGGCATCTGGAACCGCCAGCTATAATTGAGTTCGGGAAAGCCGTGGAGGCATAAAGCCAGCTTGCGCGACCCGGCATCGCCCGCCTCGGCCAGTTCAAAATCAATCCCATTGGCCCGCACAAAGCGTTGGCGGATCCCAGATTGCGGGTCCGGCTCCCAAGAAAATAGCGACTGATCCATGGCTCTGCGCCCCCTTAAAATCCGATCCCGCACTCAGCCCAGATCACCGCGCCTGTCCAGCGCCTTGGGCCGGGAAAAATTAACATTCATTATGGCCTAGATATTTGCGCCATATTGGCAGATATGCATTGCCGTGGCGCTTTCGCGCAGACGCCCGGCATAAGCGCCGCGAGTAATCGCGTACCCCCTCCGGCCTGCGCACCCCCGGCCGGGCCATGTGCCCGGCCTTTTTTCAATCTCCAGAAACTGGTGTCGCGCGAAACTTAAGCCGAAAATCGCGCCTGAATTGCGCTCATCGCAGTGGCGGTTCGGGCCGGGCCACTGCCCTGCACCAGAGCATAGGGCAGCGCGCGGCGGTCCAGCTCTGCAATCGATACATCCATGAAACGGCGGCGAGTATCGGCCTCCCCCAAATAGCGCAGGCCATCTGCCACCCAGGGCAAATCAATATCGGGCACCAAATAAAGGTCCGCCGGGCTTTGGAGATTGGCAAAGGCCGGATCTTGCGCGTCATAGAGCATCTGCGCCCAGACGGCGGTCATCACGGGGTCGGTATCCAATATCAGCCAGTCCTGCCCGGCGGTTTCGGCCGCGTGTCGAGCCGCGCTGATCCGGCGGTGATGCTCGGCGGCGATCTCTACCAGATCGACCATGAGGGTGTGGGCGCCATGTTCTTCACACCATAAGCGGCCATATTCTTCGACCAAAGGCGCGTTGAGCTGCGCCGCTAGGGCCTTGGCCAATGTCGATTTGCCCGTGCTTTCCGGGCCGTGAAGGCAGATCACCCGCACCGTCACAGCGCAGCTGCCCGCTGGCGTGCCTCGGCCCTTCGCCATTCGATCAGCCCCCAAATCGCCATGCCGAGGAAGAGGACGTAAAGCCCGGTGAACCAGTAAAGCTGCTTTTGCCAATAAAGGCCAATGGAGATCAGGTTGACGACCACCCACCAATGCCAATTATTGATGAAGCGGCGCGTCATAAGGATTTGGGCAACCACGCTGAGCATCGCGACGCTGGCATCCCACCAAGGGTAGGACGCGTTGGTGTTCATCGCCATGAACCAGCCCCAGCCCCAAATCGCCAGCAAGGCGGCGACGATCCAAGCCATCTGCCCGGCCATGCCAAGCCGCGCGACAATCACATCCCCTTCAACCCCCTGATGCCGCAGCCAGAGGCGCCAGCCGATCAGATTGACGATGAAGAAGAAGAGTTGCAGCCCGGCATCCGAATACAGCTGCACATCCCAAAGGACGATGGCCGTTAAAGTCACCATCACCAAGGCCGCCGGAAAGTTCCAGACGCTGCGCTTCACGATCAGCACAATATTGAGCACCCCGAACAGGGCCGCGATGAACTCCAGCACAGACATGGGCCCGACCGGTTACAGCGCCAAGCCGGTAAGTGCGGCCAGATCCGCCAGCGCCTGTGCCTCGCCCGTCACCTTGATGGCGGTCATGCCAAGGGTGGCCGCGGGTTTGCAGTTAATGCCCAGATCATCGAGATAGATGCAGCGTGCAGGTTCGACGGCCAGCGTTTCACACATCATCTGGTAAATGCGCGGATCAGGCTTGCGAATGCCCAATTTGGAGCTTTCGATCACATGGTCAAACCGCGCCATAATTGCGCGCACCTCGGCGGCCTTTTCTTCGGTTGCCGACATGCCGGCCCCTTTGCCGGCGGGAACATTATTGGTGATGCAGCCGATTTTATGCCCGGCCGCCTTTACCTGATAAAGCGCCGCCACCACGCGCGGGCGGACATCGCCCGCAAGCAGCGCCAGAACATCCCGACCGCGAATATCATGGCCCAAGGCGGCAGCTTCGGTGGCGAACAAATCATCGAAATGATCGGCGCTAATTTCCGCCCGTTCGAACAAGGCCCAAGCATTAGAATCAGGGTCGGTTGCGTTGATCCGGCGGATAATATCGGCGGGAAGGCCATTTTCCGCCTCAAATCGGGCGAAGGCCTCAAAAGGAGATGACGTTACGACACCCCCGAAATCCCAGATGATTGCTTCAAATTGGCGCATGATTCCTGCTTAGGGGGGAAGGCTTAAGCTTGCAAATCCTCTCAATTGCTGATTGATTTGAGCCAGAGAGTGGAGGGGTTGAATGAAGACGATGCAGAAACTGTTGGGCGGTGTCGCGCTTGCCCTTGCGCTGGCGGGTTGCGGCCAGATTAGCGATCTTGTCTCTGACAAAAAATCTGACGCGGACGTGCCGCTGACAGAATATCCTGAGCAGGTCTATTTTGGCGACACGCATTTGCACACGGCCAATTCCTCCGACGCCTTTGGGTTGGGCGTGCGACTTCCGCCGGAAGAAGCGCTGCGCTTTGCGATGGGGGAAGAGACTGTCTCCACCACCGGATTAAAGGCAAAGCTTGCCCGGCCGCTCGATTTTCTTGTCATCGCCGACCATTCGGATGGTCTGGCTGCGTTGAAGCAAATTCATGACGCGCCGGGTTTTCTGCTGACGGATCCGACGTTGCGGCGCTGGCACGAGGAATTGCAAAAAGGCCCGGCGGAATCGCAAAAAGTTGCGATGGAACTGATCGACCGTTTTTCGAAGCGGACATTGCCGGCCGATATGATGGACCCCAAGGCGATGGAAAAGCGCACCGCCGATGTCTGGCAAGACCATACCAGCATTGTCGACCGCTATAACAGCCCCGGCAAATTCACTGCCTTTATGGGCTTTGAATATACGTTGATGCGCAAGGGCGACAATCTCCACCGTGTCGTCATCATGCGCGATGGCAAGGATAAGGCAGATCAAGTTCTGCCCTTCTCCTCCCTTATCGGCACCAGCCCCGATCAGCTTTGGGACTATATGGATGCTTATGAAAAGAAGACGGGCGGCAAAATCCTTGCCATTCCGCACAATTCCAACCTGTCCAATGGACTGATGTTTCAGCTGACAGGCCCCAATGGCGGGCCAATGACGGCGGCCTATGCCCGCCGCCGCAGCGCGAAGGAGCCCTTGGTTGAGGCGACGCAGATTAAGGGGGATAGCGAAAGCCATCCCTTCCTGTCGCCCAATGATGAATTTTCCAATTATGGCGATGCCGGGTGGGATCTTGGCAATCTGACCATGGAAGGTAAGAAAACGCCGGACATGCTGGCGGGCGATTATGTGCGTGAGGCGCTGAAGCGTGGCCTACTGATCGAACAGAAGACGGGAGTGAATCCCTATAAGCTAGGAATGATCGGCTCAACGGACAGCCACACCGCCTTGGCAACCGGCGATGAAGATAATTTCTTCGGGAAGTTTTCGGGCAATGAACCGAACGCGACCCGTGCATCGACGCCACAAAATATTGGCACGCGCATGGGGCGGATTGGCTGGCATTATCTGGCGGGCGGCTATGCCGCTGTCTGGGCACGGGCCAACACGCGCGGCGCCATTTTTGATGCCATGACCAAGCGGGAAGTCTATGCGACCACCGGCTCCCGTATGAAGGTGCGCGTCTTTGCCGGCTGGGACTTTTCCGATGCCGATTGGAAAGCCAATTGGGTGAAGTCTGGCTATACACGCGGCGTCCCGATGGGCAGCGACCTAAAGCCCGGCAAGGGCACGCCCAAATTCATGATTTCTGCGCTGAAAGATCCGATGGGCGCCAATCTTGACCGTGTTCAGATGGTCAAGGGCTGGGTCGATGCCTCTGGCAAGATGCAGGAAAAAGTGTTTGATGTAGTCTGGAGCGACCCGGCGAAGCGCAAGATCACGGGCGGCAAGCTTGCCCCTGTTGGCGATACGATCGACCTGAAAACGGCAAGCTATAAAAACACCATCGGTGCGCCGGAACTGCGCACCGTCTGGAGCGACCCGGAATTCAACCCGAAGACCCGTGCCTTTTACTATCTGCGCGTCATGGAAATCCCAACCCCCCGTTGGCCGGTTTATGACGCCGTCCGCTATGGAGCAAAGCTGCCCAAGGATGCCAAGTTGAAGGATCAGGAACGGGCCTATACCTCGCCCATCTGGTACACACCACGCGGTTAAACGAGTCTGGCGGCGGAACGACACAGCGCGTTCTGCCACCCGCCTTCTCCTGAGTTGCAATATTCCCCGTTGACGCGGGCACTTTGGATACCCACATGGTATTCTAGTCAAATTCTTGCGACGGATGCGAACATGCCGGACACCAAAGAAACACCCGAAGACAATGAAACCGTCCGCGAAGTCAAGCGGGCAAAGGCCAGCGCAGAAGCGGTTGCCGCAACCGAAAAGCGGCCCGTGAATTGGAAAGCCGCCGCCGGCATTGGCATTGGATCGGCCGCAATCTTGGGCGCTTTGATCTACGCCAGCCGCAGAAACCGCGACAAGTAAACAGACCGAAGGTGGACGCGGGGGGGCAGGCGTGGCAAGGCGCCCGTCATGCTTTTGAGTGACCGTGTTCTTTTCCTCGATGGCGAGGCACTTGTCCTCGACAAACCAGCGGGTCTTCCTGTCGATGAACCGCGCGACAAATCGCTAAGCGTCGAAAATCATTTGGGCAGCCTGACCTTCGGCTTTCAACGCTGGCCTTTGCCCGTCCACCGGCTGGATCGCGACACCTCTGGCTGCCTGTTGCTGGCCCGCAATCCAAAGGCGCACAAACGCTTTGCCGCTGCTTTTGAAGCCGGGGTGGTTGAGAAAACCTATCTTGCTGTGCTGAAGGGCATTCCATCGGAGAGCCAAGGCGTGATCGATATGGCGCTTGGCAAAACGAGCAGCGCGCAAGAGGGCTGGCGCATCGTCCCCGATCCAAAGGGCCAGCGCGCCGTGACGCACTGGCAAATTCTGGCCGAAGCAGGCGGGCGGTGCCTTGTTGAGTTTAAGCCAGAAACAGGCCGCACCCATCAATTGCGCGTGCATGCCGCAAGCGGCCTTGGCATCCCCATTGCGGGTGACCCGGTGTACGGCACAGGCAGAGGGCCGATGCTGCTTCATGCCAGCAAGCTGACGCTGGCGCGCGGCGATAAGGCCCCGATAAATGCGCTCGCCCCGCTGCCGGAAACCTTTCTCAAAGCAGGCTTTGGCCATGGCTGATGCCCCGCCGCTGCCGGAGGATGCGATTGAGGAAAAATTCCTCGCTGCAACCGGGCCGGGCGGCCAGAATGTCAACAAAGTCGCAACGGCCGTTCAGCTGCGCCTGAATGTCTACGCCCTGCGGCTGCTGCCGGCGGTCTTTGCGCGCTTGAAAGTGTTGGCGGGCAGCCGATGGACGGCGGAGGGCGAAATCGTCATTACCGCGCGCACCCATCGATCGCAGGAGGCCAACCGCCTTGAGGCGCGCGAACGGTTGGCCGAAATGGTCGCCCGCGCTCACAAGCTTCCGGCACACCGGATCAAGACCAAACCGAAAAGGGCCGCCAAAGAACGTCGCTTGACGGGCAAAGCCATTCGCGGCGATGTAAAAAAAGGGCGCGGAAAGATAAGGATCGACTGATGTACAGCTTTGACATCGACGCGAGCAGCAAAACGGCGCTTTATGCTGACCTTCTGTCTGCGATTGACGCCATCACCAATGATGAGCCGGATGCCATTGCCAATATGGCCAATGTCGCCGCCCTCATCTGGGAGGCTGTCCCCGATCTCAACTGGGCGGGCTTTTATCGCCTGCTGGGCGACACGCTGATCCTCGGCCCGTTTCAGGGCAAGGCGGCGTGCATCCGCATTCCAATTGGAAAGGGGGTCTGTGGTGCTGCGGCCGAGAGCAAAACGACCCAACTTGTCCGGGATGTTCATGCTTTTCCAGGTCATATTGCCTGTGACGCGGCGTCCCAATCTGAACTGGTCGTGCCGATCCTATTCCAAGGTCGGCTGATCGCGGTGCTTGATCTCGATAGTCCGCGCCCAGCCCGTTTCGATGAAGAGGATCAGCGCGGCTTTGAGGCGATCTGCGCCCTCATTGCACCGCGGCTGTCGGCTTAGCTCAATCGATCCAGCGCCTCGCGATCCAGTGATCCGGGGATGATCATCAACGGACAAGGCAGGCTGGATACGCCAGCCCCCGAAAAATGCGTGACCAGCGGGCCGGGGGCTCCGGTTCGGGCTGCCCCCAGCACAAGGGCTGCAATATCTGGGTTTTCCGAAATCGCTTCTGCAATCGCTGCAACCGGATCTCCATGTTTCACGATGATGCGCGGCAGAACGCCCCGTTCATCCCCCAACATATCCAAAACCTGCTTGGCCACATCTTGGGCGCGTTCTTCGGCTTCGGCCTCAATGGTTGCCTGAATCGATCCAAACGCGACAAAATCCTGCGGCTCAACAATTGTTAATATGGCAATGGCACCGCCCGTTTTGGCGGCACGTCGGGCAGCAAAGCGCACCGCAATCTCTGCCTCCGCCGTTGCATCGGCAATCACCAAATATGTCCGCACCAACCCAGCCCCTTATTGAAAACGAATGCGCACAGGTTGCGCCAATCCGGGGGCTGGCGCAAGCCGATCTCCGACGCTAGGGAATCGCAAGCTTTAAAAACAGAATTTTCCCCAAGGGAGCCCGATATATGTCGATCGAACTGAAAATGCCGGCTTTGTCCCCAACGATGGAAGAGGGAACTCTTGCTCGGTGGCTGGTCAAAGAGGGGGACATGGTCAAATCGGGCGATATTCTGGCGGAAATTGAGACCGACAAGGCGACGATGGAATTTGAGGCAGTCGATGAAGGCACGATCAGCCAGATTCTGGTGGCCGAAGGCACAGATGGCGTGAAAGTCGGCACCATCATCGCCATGATCGCAGGCGAAGATGAAGCCGCGACGCCAGCCCCCGCACCAAAGCCTGTCGCAAAGCCTGCGGCGGCAGCCCCGGCCAAGGCTGCAACCGCGCCTGTTGCAGCTCCCGCCGCGACGCCTGCCCCACAGCCTGCGCCCAAGCCCGCGACCAGTGACCGCGTCATCGCCTCCCCGCTTGCCAAGCGCATTGCTGAGCAAAAGGGCATTGACCTTACCGGCATGCAGGGCAGCGGGCCCAATGGCCGGATCGTGAAGGCGGACTTAGAAGGCAGCGCACCGCAGGCCCAAGCTGCCACCGCCACCGCACCGCTCGTCACAGCCGCCCCCATTCAGCTGGGCGATATTCAAACCCCTCATGAGGTGGTCAAGCTGTCCAATATGCGCAAGATCATCGCCCGCCGCCTCAGCGAAGCGAAGCAGACGATCCCGCATATCTACCTGACCATTGATGTGCAGTTGGATGCGCTGCTGAAGCTGCGCACAGAGCTTAACGCCAGTCTTGCAAGCCGGGGCATTAAACTGTCGGTCAATGATATGCTGATTAAGGCCTTGGGCCTTGCGCTGGTGCAGGTGCCCAAGTGCAATGTCAGCTTCGCGGGTGACCAGCTGATCATGTATCAGCGCGCCGACATTAGCGTTGCCGTCTCCATCCCCAATGGCCTGATCACCCCGATCATCACAGGCGCGGATGGCAAGGCGATTAGCGCGATTTCAACAGAGATGGGCCAGCTTGCGGCGCGCGCCAAGGATGGCAAGCTGCAACCGCACGAATATCAAGGCGGCACTGCCAGCCTCTCCAACATGGGCATGTATGGCATCAAACAATTTGATGCGGTTATCAACCCGCCCCAGTCCATGATCATGGCGATTGGCGCGGGCGAAAAGCGTCCCTTTGTTGTTAATGACAGCCTGCAGATCGCAACCATCATGTCGGCAACGGGCAGCTTTGACCACCGCGCCATCGACGGCGCAGACGCTGCGCAACTGATGCAGGCCTTCCGCGACTTGTGCGAAAAGCCGTTGGGGCTGGTCGCGTAACATGGCTGACACCAGCTACGACCTGATCATCCTCGGCTCCGGCCCCGGTGGCTATGTTGCCGCTATTCGTGCCGCGCAGCTTGGCCTCAAGACCGCAATTGTCGAGCGCGAGTCGCTGGGCGGCATTTGCCTCAACTGGGGCTGCATCCCGACCAAGGCCCTGCTGCGGTCGGCCGAAGTTTACCATTATATGCAGCATGCCAGCGCCTATGGCCTTGTGGCGGAAAAAATCAGTGCAGATTTGAACGCCGTGGTGCAGCGGTCGCGCGGCGTTGCCAAACAGTTGAATCAGGGCGTCACGCACCTGATGAAGAAGAACAAAATCACCGTCCATATGGGCGACGGCAAGCTGATCTCCGCCAACGCGCTGTCCGTCACCAAGGATGGCAAGACCGAAGAGCTAACGGCCAAGCACATCATCTTGGCAACGGGCGCCCGCGCCCGTGACCTGCCCTTTGCGCCCGCCGATGGCAAACGCATCTGGACCTATCGTCATGCGATGGTGCCCGCCGAAATGCCAACCAAGCTGCTCGTCATCGGCTCTGGCGCAATCGGCATCGAATTTGCCAGCTTCTATAGGGATATGGGCGCTGAGGTAACGGTCGTCGAAATGATGGACCGCATCGTGCCCGTCGAAGATGCCGAAGTGTCGGACTTCCTTGAAAAGGCACTCGTCAAGCAAGGCATGCAGATTCTGACCGGCGCAGGCGTCAACAGTCTGAAAGCCGATGCCAAGGGTGTAACCGCCGAAATCAAGGGCAAGGACGGCAAGGTTGAACAGGCTCAATTCAGCCATGCGATTGTCGCTATTGGCATCGTCCCCAATACCGAGACGATCGGTCTGGAGGCGCTGGGCGTTGCGACCGAGCGGGGCCATGTGAAGACCGACGGCCACTGCCGCACCAATGTGGCGGGCCTATGGGCGATAGGCGACATCACTGCCCCCCCTTGGCTGGCGCATAAGGCGAGCCATGAGGGCGTGATTGCGGCCGAAGCCATTGCACAGGCGCTGGGCAATGAAGATGTCCACCCCCATGCGATGGACGCAAAGAATATCCCCGGCTGCACCTATTGCCACCCGCAGGTCGCCTCTGTCGGCCTGACCGAAGCCAAGGCCAAGGATGCGGGCTATGAGATTAAGGTCGGGCGCTTCCCCTTCATGGGCAATGGCAAGGCCATCGCGCTGGGCGAGGCCGAGGGCTTTGTGAAGACCGTGTTCGATGCAAAAACGGGTGAACTTCTCGGCGCGCATATGGTGGGGGCGGAAGTCACCGAGCTTATTCAGGGCTATACCATCGGCAAAACCGCCGAACTGGTTGAGGCGGACTTTATGAACACCGTCTTTGCCCACCCGACGCTGTCTGAGATGATGCACGAAAGCGTCCTCTCCGCTTATGGACGGGCGCTGCATTTCTGACTTTGAATGGCGGGCGTGAATTCAAACGCCCGCCCCCTTGCCAAGCGGGCTTTGTCCTGTCAGCAAATGTCCCCATGAAGAAGCTTCTCTCTGCGCTCACAGCAACGTCCGCCCTCATCCTCTCCGCCCCCGTGCTGGCCGAGGAGGCTGCGGCCCCCATCACCTATTTCACCGCCGCTAAAATGGTGGATGTCGAAACCGGCAAGTTGGTCGACCATCCCCTGATCGGCGTGCGCGATGGGCGCATCGTTTCCCTTGTGGATCGGCGCACAACCTCCCTTCCTGCCAACGGCAAGCTGGCGGATTTGGGCAATCGTACGCTCCTACCGGGCCTCATCGATATGCATGTCCATCTCGACAGTCTGGCCGAAGTCGGCGGCTATAATAGCCTGCAATATACCGACAGCTTCTGGTCGATGGTCGCGGTTAAAAATGCCCGCGACATGCTCAATGCTGGCTTCACCACCGTGCGCAATGTCGGGTCGGATGAGCGCAATGACATTGGTCTGAAGCAGGCGATTGACGCAGGCTATGCCAGCGGCCCGCGCATCGTGCCCGCGGGATATGCGCTAGGTGCGACGGGCGGGCACTGCGATTCCACTTTCCTGCCGCCCAGCCTTGAAACGCCCCAAGAAGGCGTGGCCGATGGGGAGCAGGGTCTGCGATCCGAAGTCCGCCGCCAGCGCAAATATGGCGCAGAAGTGATTAAAGTGTGCGCCACGGGCGGTGTCTTTTCCCGCAATACCGAACCGGGCCAGCAGCAGCTTTCGGAAAATGAGCTGCGCGCCATTGCCGATGAGGCGCATCAATGGGGCCTGCGGGTCGCCGCCCACGCCCATGGCGCGACGGGGATTCAAGCCGCGATCCGCGCCGGGATTGATACGATTGAACATGCAAGCCTTGTCGATGAGGAAGGCATAAAGCTGGCCGCCGCGCGCAAACAGCCCGTCTGGTTCTCCATGGATATCTACAATACCGATTATACGCAGGCCGAAGGCGCGAAGAACGGCGTGTTGGAGGATAATCTGCGCAAGGATCGGGAGGTCGCCCAGATCCAGCGGGATAATTTCCGCAAGGCGCATAAGGCCGGCGTGCGGATGGTCTTTGCATCAGATGCAGGCGTCATGCCGCACGGGCAGGTCGGCGGTCAGTTTAAGGTCATGGTCGACTATGGCATGACCCCCATTGAAGCGATCCAAGCCGCCACCCGCAATGCCGCGCAAGCGCTGGGCCGGGACAAGGATGTCGGCGCGATTGCCGTTGGGCGTTATGCCGACATGATCGCTGTCGATGGAAATCCCCTGACCAATGTACGCGAACTGGAAAGCGTCGATGTCGTCATTAAGGGCGGCGAACTGATCAAGGGCAATTGATGAGCAGAAAGCGTCCTAACTCCGCCACAAACTTCACCCCGGCCCTGGTGCTTGGGCTGGCGGCGGTTCTGCTGGGCATTGCGGTGACCTGGCTACATCTCGGCGCGGCGCAGGATGCGGCTGTCCTGAAGGCCATTGCCCTTCGGTCGGGCAGATCTTCTGCAAATATGATTGAGGCCATGCGCTGGATCACATGGGCGGGGGATGCGGCCCAACGCTCCATCGTGATGATCGCCTGTGCCGCCTGGCTCTTCTGGAAGAAACGCCCAAAGGCCGGGCTGATCATGCTGATCTTTCCGTCCCTTGCCGGGGCGACATCCAGCCTTCTCAAACAAATATTTGCGCGGGCCCGGCCCGATATAGTCCCGCATCTAGATAGCTTTGGGAATTTGTCCTTCCCCAGCGGTCATGCAACCGGCGCCGTTGCGATATTATTGCTCGCAGCACTTGTTCTGCCGAAGCAAAATCGGCCCTTATGGGTTGGTCTGGGTCTATCCATCGCCCTGCTGATCGCCGCATCGCGTGTGCTGCTGGGCGTGCATTGGCCCAGCGATATTTTGGGCGGCATTTTATTGGGGGCTGGTTTTGCGCTGGCGGGGGCTGCAACCGCGCAGCGTGTGGGGGATCGGCCGCGCTAGGCCGCCCGATTAGGCAACGCGCTGAACGCGGGTCGCCATACCAATCGTCTTGTCCAACCGCCCGGCGGGCACGGGGTTCACAAAATCTGCGGCAATCCGGCCGCTGTCTGACCGGGTGACCCGGGCCAGCATTGCGCCTGCACCCGGCAGACGCAGGCGCACCAACGCACCCGTCATCAAGGGAGTCGACAGGTCGGCTTCAAAGCCGTCTTGGTTGATTGTCCGCACGACCACGTCGCAGCCGTGAAAGCTCAGAATATCAGGATGCGGCGCGATACGGCCCGCCGACTGGGGCGGCATAGCACCGGATGGCGACTGTAACGCCAATCTGCCTGCGATATACATTGCAGCCTTCCCCCAAAGCCCAGGCCAACCCGGCCCACCGACCCCAAGCACGCGCGCGCGACTCGGAAAAATCGCGCTAAAGCTGAAACTTAGGGCAGAATGAGTCAATAGTTATCCACAGGATGACATTTCTGCGCAGGCGCATGTCCCGGCTTTTCATCCGCTTCTTTCCTGTTACGCTGCGCCCAAAGAAGATGAGTCATAGGAGAGTCGAGCGATGCATGATTTGGTCATACGCGGCGGAACGCTGGTCGATGGAACGGGCAGCAAACCCTTTCAGGCCGATGTCGCCATTGATGGCGGGCTGATCACCGCCGTCGGCAAGATTGACGCGGCGGGCCGTGAAGAAATTGATGCAACGGGCAAGATTGTGACGCCGGGCTTTGTCGATGTGCACACCCATTATGATGGTCAGGCGACTTGGGATGCCGAAATGGCCCCCTCAAGCTGGCATGGCGTCACGACGGTTGTCATGGGCAATTGCGGCGTCGGCTTTGCGCCCGCCAAGCCGGATCGGCATGAATGGCTGATCAGCCTGATGGAAGGCGTGGAGGATATTCCCGGAACCGCCCTGGCCGAAGGCATGACATGGGATTGGGAAACCTTCCCCCAATATCTGGATGCACTCGAAAAACTGCCCCGCACCGTCGATGTCGGCACGCATGTGCCGCATGGTGCCGTGCGCGCTTATGTGCTGGGCGATCGGGAGCAGCCGGGCGCTATCCCGACCGAGGCCGACATCGCGGAAATGTCGCGCATTGTTGAAGAAGGTGTCCGGGCCGGCGCGCTCGGCTTTTCAACGTCGCGCACGGTGCTGCACAAATCGGTAGATGGGGAACTTGTCCCCGGCACAACGGCAACCGCCGAAGAGCTAATAGCCATTGGCCGCGCCATGGGCCGGGTTGGCCATGGCGTGTTTGAAATGGCCAGCGACTTGCGGCGGGAATGGAATGAGTTTGAATGGATGGGGCAATTGTCGCGCGAGACGGGCCTGCCCGTCACCTTTGCCGCGCTGCAAAGCATCGCCAAGGAATTGCCGCTGGAAGAGCAAATCTCCGAAATGCGCGCGCAGAATGACAATGGCGCGAATATCGTCGCCCAAATTGCCCTGCGCGGCAATGGCATCATCATGGCCTGGCAGGGGACGGTTCACCCTTTTCGCTTTCGGCCCGCTTGGGCAGAAATTGACGCGCTGAGCTGGGACGAAAAGCTAAAGCATCTGAAGGATCCGGCTTTCCGCCAGCGCATGATTACCGAGCCGAATGAAATCCCCGAAAGCGACATTGCCGATCTGTACCGCGTGATCGCGGGCGGCTGGCCCGTGCAATTTCAAATGGACCCGGACTTTAACTATGAGCCTGGGGTGACTGAGAGCATCGCGGCACGTGCTGCCGCTGCGGGTGTTTCTGGCGAAGAATATGCCTATGACTTGCTGATGAAGGATGAGGGCAAGGGCTTTATCTACTTCCCCGTCCTCAATTACCGCGATGGCAATCTAAACTTCCTTGAAGACCTGCAATTGGCCGATGACACGGTCAATTCCCTGTCCGATGGCGGCGCGCATTGCGGCACCATTTGCGATGCCGCGTCCCCCACTTTCATGCTCCAGCATTGGGTGCGCGACCGGGCGGGCAAGCGCATTGCCTTGGAACACGCCATTAAGCGTCAATGCCGCGATACGGCCGTGCTTTATGGACTGCATGATCGCGGCCTGATCCAACCCGGCCTGCTCGCCGATATCAATGTCATCGATATGGATCGGCTGAAGCTGGGCAAGCCTTGGCTCGCCTTTGATCTGCCCGCCAATGGCAAGCGTCTGCTGCAAAAGGCGGATGGCTATGTGGCGACGATCAAGTCTGGCCAGATTACGTTCCGTGAGGGCGTGATGCAGGGGCCGACACCCGGCATTGTCCTGCGCGGGCCACAAGCCAGCCAATTGGCCATGGCCGCCGAATAGACACGGGATCAGATCAAGACATAGGCCAAGGGGGTCAAATGCGGCATATCGCGGTGGTCGGATCAGGCCCGGCTGGATATTATACGGCAGAAGCCGCGCAAAAGGCCTTTGGCGATGATGTGCGGGTCGACATTATTGATCGACTGCCCGTTCCCTATGGCCTCATCCGCTTTGGCGTCGCGCCCGACCATCAATCGATCAAGGGCGTCCACAAACGTTATGAGGC
>CAMAQU010000018.1 GCA_945860425.1 Sphingomonas paucimobilis | reverse complement strand
TGCGGCACGGCATAGCGAATGCCCATGGCGACCGAGCGCAGGAGAAGATCCATCGTGCGATCCCAGCCATCGGGGTCAATTTCCTCAATCGGTGCGCGATCCCCGCCTGCGCCTGCATTGTTGAAGACCACATCGATCCCACCCGTTTTTTCGGCAGCAAAATCCATCAGTGCCTTAATCTCTTCTGGCTTGCAGACATCGGTGCGCTTGAAGTGGATTTTACCGTTAGACGTGGCGGCCAATTCCGTGCCGCCTTTCTCATCAATGTCTGCCGCGATGACAGTCGCGCCTTCAGAGGCAAAGAGCAGACAGCTTGCTTTGCCGATGCCTGATGCGGCGCCCGTGATGACAACGGTTTTTCCAGCGAATCTCATGTGGCTCTCCATTTCTTTTCCAAACGCATCCTGTCGGTTGGATCGGCCTTGGTCAACGCGCTTCAATCTGCCGTTACGGAATGCGATCATCCCATCTTGACGCTTGCGGAAGGAAGCATCGCAGACTTAGAAAGTCCCCAGAAGATTAAGGAGAACCCCATGACTGACCTTGAGACGTTCCGAAAGGAAACGCGGGCTTGGCTAGAGGCCAATTGCCCCGCTGAAATGCGTGAGCCGGTGAAGAGCGAGGATGATAATTGCTGGGGCGGCCGCAAATGGGTCTTCAAAAACCCGGCGCAAAAGCAGTGGCTTGAGGTGATGGCGGCCAAGGGCTGGACCGTCCCTGATTGGCCTGTCGCCTATGGCGGTGCCGGCCTTTCTGCTGAAGAAACAAAGGCGCTGCGCGCTGAAATGGCCAAGCTTGGCTGCCGCTCTCCGCTGTCGAGCTTTGGCATTTGGATGCTTGGGCCGGCTCTTCTGAAATTCGGCACGGAAGAACAGAAAACGCATTATCTGCCGCAGATTGCCCGCGGTGAGATTCGCTGGTGCCAAGGCTATTCGGAGCCGGGCTCTGGCTCGGATCTCGTGTCGCTCCAGACCTTTGGTGAAGACAAGGGCGATCATTGGGTCGTCAACGGCCAGAAAGTCTGGACCAGCTATGCCGATAAGGCAGACTGGATTTTCTGTCTGGTCCGCACCGACAAGAATGACAAATATCGGGGCATCAGCTTCCTCCTATTCGACATGACGACACCCGGTGTCACGACCAAGCCGATCAAGCTCATCTCTGGCGCGTCGCCTTTCTGCGAGACGTTCTTCGACAATGTGAAGGTGCCGAAGCACCAGATCGTTGGCGAGTTGAACCGCGGCTGGGATGTGGCCAAATATCTGCTTGGTCATGAGCGGGAGATGATCTCCGGCGGGGGCCTTGGCGAGGGCATGGCGTCGATTGGCGCGGCCTTTAAGGATGTGGCGGGCGAAGAGCCGGTGCTGCGTGCTGAAATGGCGCTGTTCGATGTAGAGACCATGGTCTTTCGCGCGCACAGCGAGCGGTTCATGGATGAATGGAAGACCGGCCGGGCGCACCCTGCTTATTCCAACCTCATGAAATATATCGGCACAGAGCTGAATAAGAAGCGGCATGAGCTGGTGATGTCGGCTGGCGGCTCCGACGCGCTGGAATGGGAAAGTGACCGTTCCAAAAAGGGGGCACGGCCGCGCACTTGGTTGCGCACCAAGGCCAACAGCATTGAAGGCGGCACGAGCGAAGTCATGCTCAACGTCGTTTCCAAACGCATCCTCGATATGCCGGGAGCCTGACGAAAAGAGCCCCTCCCCTTCAGGGGAGGGGACGGGGGTGGGGTCGACCCACCCGATCCAAGCTTTCGAAATCCCCACCCCAACCCTCCCCTGAAGGGGAGGGGCAAATAGGACAAGATGATGGGACTTTACCACACAGAAGATCAGGCGATGCTCAAGGACACGGTTGCGCCGTTCCTTGCCGAAACAGCCCCGGTCAAACATCTGCGCGCCCTGCGCGATACCAATGATCAGATCGGCTTTGCCCGTGATCTTTGGAAGCAGTTTGCCGAAATGGGCTTTACCGGCATTCTCGTGCCGGAATCGGATGGCGGTCTTGGCATGGGCCATGTCGAAGCCGGGATTGTGCTCGAAGAAATCGGCCGCAATCTCACCCCATCGCCATTCCTGACAACGGCTGTGGCCGCGGTCGAAGCCTTAAAAGGCGCGGGCGCGCATTTGCGGCAAGAATGGTTCCCGCGCATCGTGTCTGGCGATGCGGTGATCGGCCTTGCCATTGACGAAGGCGCAAAGCATCGCCCGGCGTCGACCGCGCTGGTGGCCGAGCGGTCGGGTAATGGTTTTCGCCTGTCTGGCAAAAAGCAATTTGTTGTTCACGGCCATGTCGCCGACATGCTGATTGTCTCGGCGCGGACAGCGGGTGCTGCGGGCGACGAGCAGGGGATCACCCTGTTTGCGGTTCCCCGCGATGCAGCCGGGCTGTCGCTTGTGGCCGATCGGCTGGTCGATAGCCAATTGGCCGCGCGGGTGACGCTGGAGAATGTCGAAGTGACGGCAGATGCTGTTATCGGCGATGTCGATGGCGGCTGGGGCCCGCTCACCCGCTTGCTCGATGCTGGGCGCATTGGGGCGGCGGCCGAAATGGTCGGCGTTGGCGGCGGGGCGATGGAGATGACCTTCACCTACCTTAAGCAGCGCAAGCAATTTGGCCAGTTGATTGGGGAGTTTCAGGCGCTCCAACACCGGGCTGCGCATCTCTATGGAGAAATGGAAGGCGCGCGCTCGATTGTGCTCAAGGCCCAGCATCTGATGGATGATGAGGATCCACGCGCCGAATTGTTCGTGGCAGCTGCCAAGGTGAAATCGGGTCTGGCGTGCAACCTGTCTGTGCGCGAAGGCGTACAGATGCATGGCGGCATCGGCATGACCGATGAATATGACATTGGCCTTTACATGAAGCGCGACCGCGCCTTGGCCGAATTTTTCGGCGACACCCATTTCCACGCAGACCGTGTGGCCCGCATGAATGGATATTGATTATGGACATTACAAAGCTGTTTAGCCTTGAAGGGCGCGTCGCGCTTGTCACTGGCGGATCAAAGAACTTAGGTCGTCACATTGCCGAAGGCTTCATTGCCCAAGGGGCAAAGGTCTATATTTCGTCGCGCAAAGCAGATGCCTGTGCACAAACTGCTGAGGAGCTTGGTCTCAATTGCATTGCGCTTCCCATGGATGTCTCATCGGTGGAGGGCTGCAAGGCTCTGGCCGCGGCTTTTGCCGCGCGCGAAGAGAAGTTGGACATTCTCGTCAATAACGCAGGGGCCGCTTGGGGCGGGCCATTTGAGGATTTCCCCGAAGTGGGTTGGGACAAGGTCATGGACCTGAACGTCAAAGGCCCATTCTTCTTGACGCAGGCCCTATATCCCCAACTCAAGGCCGCCGCGTCGCAGGCGCAACCGGCCAAGGTCATCAATATCGGGTCGATTGACGGCATCCGCCTGAACCCTTGGGAAACCTATAGCTATCACGCATCCAAGGCGGCGATCCTCTATCTCACAAAGCGGATGGCGGCGCGGCTGATCCAAGATCAGATCAACGTGACGGCCATTGCACCGGGGGCCTTTGCGTCCGACATGAACCGCGCCGCGCGCGATCATGGCGATGCCGTCGCCCGTAACATTCCCAATCATCGCATTGGCGGGGCCGAAGATATGGCGGCGGCCGCCATTTATCTGGCCAGCAATGCCGGGAATTATGTCGTGGGCGATACAATCACTGTCGATGGCGGTGTGGCACATGCCAATATCGGATCGCCCAGTATCGACGCTTAAGTAAGAATTAAAAGAGAGGGGAGTTTATCAGGGTTGCACGGATATTGGTTGGCCTCATGGCCGCATTCTTTTTCGCAATGGGCCTTTTGTTTTGGTTTCAGATTGATGCGCAAACCGCGCAGTTCCAGATCAAGGCTGCGGGCGTTTTGGGCAATGCCAGCATCAGAGCCGATTTCGGGGCCTTCTTTTTGAGTGTTGGGATTTTCTGTGGCTATGCCAGTTGGAAGCAGTCCGGCGGGGCGGCCGCCGCTGCAGCTCTGCTTTTGGGCTTAGCCTTGCTGGGGAGAGCCATGACCCTCATTCTCGAAGGGTCTGCACCCGGGGCGATCCCGCCCATGGTTGTTGAGGCGGTCAGCGTTGCAATCCTGCTTTGGGCGCGCAACGGTTGGTCAAAGGCCTAATCAAGCCAAATCTTGGTCGGAGCGGGTTTAGCGCCCGCTCCGATCCAGCATCACATTAATTTGCGCGATGGCAACCGGCTTATCCGGGTCTTCCTGCCAAGCCACAGCCTCAATATTCGCAATTCTTTTGCCCAGTCGCTCAATCGTCGCGCGGGCCTGGGTCGTGGATTCTACCGCGCCACGCATATAGGTTGCGGTCATATTCACCGGCTTCAACAAAGGCTTATCATCCTCACCGAGTGCATCGGCGAGCGTAAGATAGGCCACGGTTTCCAAAAGCCCCGCCAGCGCGCCGCCATGCACGAACCCAGGCCGGCCGCGCACGCCATCCCCAAAGGGCATAGAGATAACAAGCCGCCCGTCGCCATCGCGCTCAGAGGTGAAGCCCATCGATTGTGCATAGGGAGAAAAAATCGTTGTCATGAGCTTGCCGTGAAAAAATAGGTGCCTGCGACATGCGCAATCGGCTTGTCAGGATCACCATCATGGGCGTGGCCGCGAATGAACGCGATAGAGCGTGTGACATGATAGCATTCACCATGCCCTATCACTGTCTGGCCGGGCTTGGCGGGGCGCAGATAATCAATCCTTAAATCAAGCGTTGCCTGTGGCTGGAATATCCCGGTCTTCAACCAAATGGACAGGCTGGTCGCCATATCCATTAGGGTAAAGATTGGCCCGGATGCCAAAATGCCCGATGCGGTATCCGTCACCAGCGCTTCGCTATAGGGCAAAGCCAGTTCACACCAGCCATCGCCATGCGCGTGATATTGCGTGCCAATAAGCAGATTATGGCCGTTTTTCGCCATTGTTCGGATTAGCCGGGCGGGATCGAATTCAAACTGTTCGTCACTCATATGTTCTGCTTACCGCGCCTTTATCGCCCCCGCAATCATGGGTGCTGGATCAGGCCGGATTTGCGCGCTAACGTTAACGTCAAGTTCGAAGAATCGCGCAGCGTAAGAGAGGATTGACCCTTCACATGCATCCCTTCATCCATGCAAAGACCACGCCTGATAAACCAGCCATCATCGTTGCGGAAACAGGTGAGACGCGCACCTATCGGCAATTGGATGAGGCCTCTAATCAGGTGGCGCACCTCTTCCGCCAGCACGGCCTTGGTCATGATGACGTTGTCGCCTTCATGCTGGAAAACACCCCCGATTATTACAACCTCACTTGGGGCGCGCAGCGAGCGGGCTTGCGCTATGTCTGCATCTCATCGCGCCTGACGGCCGATGAGACCGACTATATTCTGGAAAATTCGGGCGCGAAGCTGTTCATCATCTCCGCCGGCCTTGCTGGGGCGGCGGCAAAGCTGACCACTCAGGTGAAGCGTTATGCGCTTGGCGGCGCGGTTCCAGGTTATGGATCTTTGGAAGAGGCGCTGGCGCCCCTGCCCAAAACGCCGATCGCGGATGAACGGGCCGGGGTCGACATGCTCTATTCTTCAGGCACGACCGGACGGCCCAAAGGCGTGAGGATTCCGCTGCCCGAAGATCCTGTCATTAATCAGTCCAATAGCCTTGTGATGCTGGCCATGGGCTTGTTCCGCTTTACGCCGGACAGCATCTATCTCTCGCCAGCGCCGCTCTATCACGCAGCGCCCCTGCGCTGGTCGATGACTGTGCATAAGATTGGCGGCACCGTTGTCATCATGAAGAAATTTGATGCCGAGGCCGCGCTGGCCGCGATTGAGAAGTATAAGGTGACGTGCAGCCAATGGGTGCCCACCCATTTCGTGCGTATGCTCAAGCTCCCCGAAGAGGCGCGCCACAAATATAATCTGTCGACCCTGAATTGTGCGATCCATGCCGCAGCGCCATGCCCGATGCTGGTTAAGCGCGCCATGATCAATTGGTGGGGCCCGGTTCTTGAGGAATATTATGCCGGCTCCGAAGGCAATGGCTTTACCTATATTGGCTCAGCAGATTGGCTGCGCCTTGCGGATAAGGAAGGCGCTGGCTCGGTCGGCAAGGCCGTAACCGGCATTGCCCATGTTATGGCGGAGGATAATGAGACGGAGTTGCCCGCGCGCAGCGAAGGCACAGTCTTTTTCGAAAGCGAAACTGTTTTTGAATATCATGGCGATGCGGAAAAGACGCAGTCGAGCCGCAACTCCAAAGGCTGGTCAACCTTAGGGGATGTGGGCTGGATGGATGAGGATGGTTTTGTGTTCCTCACCGACCGCAAGAGCTTCATGATCATTTCCGGCGGGGTGAATATCTACCCGCAGGAAATTGAAAACCATCTGGTGACGCACCCCAAGGTTCAGGATGTTGCCGTTATCGGTGGCCCGCATGAGGAAATGGGAGAGGAAGTCATCGCCGTTGTTCAGCCGATCGACATGGTCCATGCCAATGATGCCCTGCGCGCCGAACTCACCGATTATGCGCGGGACAAACTATCGGGCGTCAAAATCCCAAGGCGGATCGACTTTCTTGCCGAACTGCCGCGCCACGATACTGGCAAGCTTTATAAGCGGCTGCTGCGCGATCAATATTGGGAGAAGGTGAAGAAGTGACCGTCCCGCGCGTCGACTTCTTTTTTGATCTGTCCAGCCCATGGACGCGACTGGCCTTTGCCAATCTCTGGCCCCTGCTGGAGCGGACCGGGGAGGGCGTTATTCTGCGCCCAATTCTGGTCGGCGGGGTGTTTAATGCGGTGAACCCAGCGGTCTATGCCGCGCGTGAGGATGCGGGCAGCAGGCGGCTTCAGCACAGCTGGAAGGTCTTGGCCGATTGGGCGGCGCTGGCGGGGGTGACGATGAACTTCCCGTCCGTTCATCACCCGGCCAAAAGCGTGAATGTCATGCGTATGGCCTGCGCGCTGGAGGATGATCAGCCCGCCTTGCGTCGCTTTGTGGAGGCAGCATTTGAAAGTTATTTTGGGCGGCAGGAAAATCTCGACGATCCAGATGTGCTGATCGTGGTCGCCAATGCAGCGGGGCTGGATGGGGTGGCCATTGCACAGGCATCCGTCACCGATGCCAATAAGCTGCGGCTTCGGGCGAATACAGATGAATTGGTCGCCAGGGGCGGCTATGGATCACCAACCATATTTGTTGATCAAACCGACATGTATTTTGGCAATGATCAGCTGCCGCTGGTCGAATTTGCACTCAAAGGAAAAAGGCCATGAACGACCGTCTTTCAATCACCATGCTGGAAGATGGCATTGCTGATGTCCGCATGACCCGCGTGGACAAGATGAATGCGCTCGATACGGCCCAATGGGCCGCCTTGGTTGACGCCGTTGAGACGCTGAAAGCCATGGACGGTCTGCGCGTTGTGGTCCTGTCCGGCGAGGGGCGGGCCTTTTGTGCCGGGCTTGATCTTGCGAGCATGCAATCGGATCGCACGCCCGGTGCCAGCAGTGCAGGCGGATCGCTGGCAGAACGCACGCATGGCATCGCCAATAATGCCCAATATGCCGCTTGGGGCTGGCGCGAACTCCCTGTGCCCGTGATCGCGGCGGTGCACGGCGTCGCCTTTGGTGCGGGTAGCCAGATTATGGCGGCGGCGGACATTCGCATTGTGCACCCGGCAACGCGGATCGCCATCATGGAAATGAAATGGGGCCTTGTGCCCGATGTGGCCGGCATGCCGCTCTGGCGCACGCAGGTGAAGGACGATGTCCTGCGGGAGATGATTTACACCAACCGCGAATTTAACGGTGTCGAAGCCAAGGAGATGGGTTTTGCCACCCATGTCTCAGACGATCCCCATGCCAAGGCGATGGAATTGGCGCGGGTGATTGCCAATAAAAACCCGCATGCCATTCGCGGGGCAAAGCGGCTGTGCAATATGATGGCCGCTGCGACCGATGCAGACCTGCTTCAGGCCGAAAGCGATGAGCAGATCAAGGTCATCCGCAAACCCAATCAGATGGAAGCCGTCATGGCTGAGATGCAGAAGCGCAAGCCAAACTTCGCGGACTAAATCTGGCGGTTAAACCTGTCGCACTATCTGCGCGGTCAATCCGTCGACTATCTCTGCGCGCAGTGGCTTGGCCTGATTGTCGGTGCGGCACACAACGACTGTGTCGCATGTCGCGATGCACTCGCCGTTCTGGAACATCGCCTGCTCAATCGTCCAGCTTGAGGTGCCGATCCGGCCAATGCCGGAACAGACAATTATATCATCCGGATAATTGCCCTCGCGCAGATAGTTGATCTCGACTGCCGCCACCATTGTCCGCTCATTGGCAGGGCGATCTGCCCAAGGGCGGACATTGCGGTTGAGCTGGACGCGGGCATTTTCGAACAGCGCGGCAAAGGCGACGTTGTTCAAATGGCCATTGATATCCATGTCTTGAAAGCGCGTCTGCGCCGTCATGGATACAGGATAGGTCGTCGGATCAAGGCGATGGGGCAGGGGCTTAGGCATAGAAAAAGGCCCCTCCGTTTAGCGAAGGGGCCGTCTCCTCTTTTTCAGATCAGCGTGGCGACATGCGGATGCCGCCGTCGAGGCGGACATCTTCACCGTTGAAATAGCCATTTTCGATCATGCACATGGCAAGATTGGCATATTCCACCGGTTGGCCGAGGCGCTTTGGATTGAGCACGGTAGCCCCCAGCGCATCGCGCACATTTTGCGGCGCACCAGCCAGCAACGGCGTGTCAAAAATACCCGGCAGGATGGTGTTGACGCGGATGTTTTCGCTCGCAAGATCGCGGGCGATGGGAAGCGTCATGCCAACCACGCCACCCTTGGACGCAGAATAAGCGGCCTGACCCATTTGGCCGTCTTCAGCCGCAACTGAAGCGGTGTTGACGATGGCGCCACGTTCCCCATCTTCCATTGCCGGAAGCGTCATCATGCCCGCGGCCGACTTGGCGATGCAGCGGAACGTGCCGACGAGGTTGATCTGAACAATCCAGTTAAAGGCATCGAGCGGGAAGTGCTTGATCGAGCCATCTTCCTTGGAGCGGCTGGCCGTCTTGATCGCATTGCCAGTGCCTGCGCAGTTCACAAGAATGCGCTCTTGGCCGATGGCCGCGCGGGACTTTGCAAAGCCAGCATCGACAGAGGCGTCGTCCGTCACATTCACTTCGCAGAACACGCCGCCCAGTTCCTTGGCAAGGGCTTCGCCCTTTTCGGCCTGAAGGTCAAAGATGGCGACTTTCACGCCCTTTGCAGCCAGCGCGCGCGCTGTTGCCGCGCCAAGCCCGGATGCACCGCCTGTGATGACAGCGGAAACTGAAGAGTCGAGTTTCATGAACCTATTCCTTTTCTATTGAGACGTTGAATTTAGAGGCGCTCGACGATGGTGACGTTGGCAACGCCGCCGCCTTCGCACATTGTCTGCAACCCATATTTGCCGCCCTTGGCCTTCAGCACGTTGAGCAATGTCGCCATCAACTTCGTGCCCGATGCGCCCAAGGGGTGGCCAAGCGCAATTGCGCCGCCATGCATGTTGAGCTTTTCAGGATCAGCACCCGTATGCTTGAGCCAAGCCAGAGGAACGGACGCAAAAGCTTCGTTGACTTCAAAAGCGTCAATCTCGCTGATCTTCATGCCAGCGCGCTGCAAGGCGCGGTCTGTGGCAAAGAGCGGCTCTTCCAGCATGATAACTGGGTCGCCCGCAGTGACGGTGAGATTATGGATGCGCGCAATAGGCGTGAGGCCATGTTCTTTGAGCGCCTGTTCCGACACAATCAGAACGGCGGATGCCCCATCACAAATCTGCGATGAAGAGGCAGCTGTCAGCGCCCCGCCTTCCTGCAAGAGCTTGACGCCAGCAATGCCTTCTAACGTCGCATCGAAGCGAATGCCTTCGTCGATCTTGTGCTGAATCGTGCCTTCTGGCGTTTCCACGTCAAGGGACACAATTTCATGGTCGAATAGACCCGCATGGGTTGCTGCAATCGCCTTTTGGTGGCTGTTCAAGGCGAACTGATCAAGCACATCCTTGGTGAAGCCGTGCTTCTTAACGATCATTTCCGCGCCCATGAACTGGCTGAACATGATGCCGGGATATTTTTCGTCCAGCCGCTGGGATTTATAATGTCCTAGGCCTTCCTTCATGTGGAACATGGCGTTGGAACCCATGGGGACGCGCGTCATCGATTCGACGCCTGCAGCAATCACCACATCCATCGTGCCAGACATGACGGCCTGTGCTGCAAACTGCATGGCCTGTTGCGAGGATCCGCACTGGCGATCAATGGTGACGGCGGGCACGCT
Organism: Sphingomonas paucimobilis; assembly: GCA_945860425.1. Lineage (GTDB taxonomy): Bacteria > Pseudomonadota > Alphaproteobacteria > Sphingomonadales > Sphingomonadaceae > Aquisediminimonas > Aquisediminimonas paucimobilis_A. The sequence goes on along the minus strand of CAMAQU010000018.1, from coordinate 4,300 downwards.
GTCGGGCAGGTTCTTGGCCGCCAGGACCGCATTGCGACCCACTTGCATGGCCTGCTGACCCGCCTGCGTCACACAGCCCATAATGACATCGTCGACCTTCGTGCCATCGATGCCAGACCGGGCGACCAGTGCATCGAGTGTTGCTGCGGCAAGATCAACAGGGTGCCAACTGGCAAGCTTTCCACCGCGGCGACCGCCAGCAGTGCGAACAGCATCAACGATATAGGCTGTGGCCATGAATCATTCCTCTTGTCTGGTTGAGTTGGCATTTCCCTTGCCCAAATTGACGTTTACGGCAAGGGAAACTTGTGGCCTTATGATCGGGTGAAAAGGGATTTAGCATGAACGTTTCTGAAGCGATTGAGTATCGTCGGTCTGTGCGGGGCTTTCTAGACAAGCCGGTCGATGTTTCTCTGATAAAGGATGTGGTCACTCGGGCGTCGCGCGCCGCAAGCGGCGGCAATCTGCAACCTTGGCATGTCGATATTGTGCATGGCGAACCCATGGCGAAACTCAAGGCGATCATGGCGGAAAAGCTAGCCGCAGGTGGGCAAATGGAAGCTCCGGAATATAATGTTTATCCGCTAGAACTGAAAAATCCCTATGCCACGCGCCGCGCCGAAGTGGGAGAAATGCTCTACAGCTCCATTGGCATTCCGCGCGAGGATAAGGCCGGTCGGGGCCGATGGTTTTTTAACAATTTTCAATTTTTCGGCGCGCCCGTCGCCCTGTTTATTTCGCTCGATCGACAGATGGAGCCGCCGCAATGGGCCGATTCTGGGGCGCTGTTGAATTCGATCATGCTGCTCCTGTGTGAAGCCGGACTCGATAGCTGCCCACAGGAATGCTGGTCGATCTATCCCAAGACCATTGGGGATTTTTTGAACCTGCCCGAGGATCGCATTCTGTGGACGGGCATGTCGATTGGCTACAAAGATCCCAACAATCCGGCGAACAACCTGCGCGCCAACCGTGCGCCAGTGGACGAATGGCTCGTGATCCACGACTGACGCATTGACAGCGCGGCGCGGCTTCGCCATTGGGCGCGTCTCGCGACCAGCCGCAATCGCTGGATCGCAACGCCTGGGGACAGGTGGCCGAGTGGTTAAAGGCAGCAGACTGTAAATCTGCCCGCGCAAGCGTACGCTGGTTCGAATCCAGCCCTGTCCACCAAATCCCTATTCGGGGATGTTCGCTGAAATTCGTAGAAATCCCAGAAAACAAAGCGTATCATCGCCGCAATCGTTCCCCTGTGTTCGCCGCTGTTTGCCTGCAACCGGAGCGCAGTGTGGGGGTAATGTGGGGGTAAATCGACTTACCCCCACATATTGACCTCTCGAAACCGGAGGGGAAAGTGTGGGGGTAAAAGGATGGGTAAGCTTACGGCGGTGGCGGTCAAAGCGGCTTTGGCGAATCCCGGTACTTATCAAGACGGGGAAGGGCTGTTCCTAAAAGTAGATAAGCGGGGCGGCGCTTACTGGATGTTGCGCCTCCAGCGTGACGGCAAACGGCAGGATATTGGTCTGGGCAGTGCCAAACTGCTACCGCTTGCAGAGGCCCGACAGAAGGCCAGCGGGGTTCGCAGGGCAATCAAGATCGACCGTCGTGACGTTCTGGCCGAAAAGAAGGATGAAGCGGCCGCAAAAGTGACCTTCCAATTCGCCGCCCGTCAATATCATATGGAGAACGAGGCGGGCTGGAAAAGCACCGTCTATGCGCGCCAGTGGCTTGCCAGCTTAGAAAACTATGCCTTCCCCAAACTAGGCAATATAGCCGCTGGGGCAATAACTGCCGCTGACATCATCACAGTGCTGACGCCTATCTGGCAGGAAATTCCCGAAACCGCCCGTCAGGTGCGCAACCGGATTTGCGCTGTGCTTGATTTTGCACACGCCAAGGGCTGGCGCTCCCGCGAAGCGCCATCTGGCAACGGCAGCCTAAAAGCTGGACGGGGTCTGCCTCGGCAAGTGAAGGCGCGGGAAAACCGAAAGGCAATGCCATATGTCGTGCTGCCCAACTTCATAACCGCGTTGCGGCGCAAACCATCATATGGAAAGTTGGCGCTGGAACTGCTCATACTGACCGGTGCTCGTTCGCAAGAGATCCGGTTGGCGACTTGGGAAGAATTTGACCTTGAAGGTCGAATGTGGGCTGTACCCGCCGACCATATGAAGCGGGGCAAGGCGCACATTGTTCCGCTGTCAGAGGCAGCCTTTGCGGTGCTTGCGAAGGCAGCCGCCCTTAAACTAACAGGAACGGATGTCGTCTTTCCCGGTGCGACTGGCAAACCGATGTCAGATATGACGTTGCTGAAGGTGCTGCGTGATATGGCCGAACCGTTTCACGTTCACGGTTTCCGCTCCACATTTACGGATTGGGCCGCCAATGAAGGCTTCCCCGATGCCGTTGTAGAGGCAGCGCTGGCGCACAAGACCCCCGACGCTGTGCAGGCGGCCTATCGCCGAACGACTTATCTAGGCACTCAGGGCCAGCCTGGCGCTCGCGTGCAACTCATGGAAACTTGGGGTCGCTATTGCGCGAGCGGTTTGGTCTGCAAGGACAATGTGGCGCCGATGCTCGGCACGAAGACGGGATAGCTTGGCAAAGCAGAATGCCAAGCGCCTTAGCCTAATCCTTGGTCTGGTAAATTCTGCATGGCGGCCAGAACTTGCGCCACGAGGACCGGATCAACTGGCGGAGACTGTTTGCTCGCCATGGACTTCTGGCCGCCCATGCCCCGGATCAATTCTGCCTGACGGTGCGGGGCTACTGTACCGTAGCTGGTAAGCGTTGTCATCACGCGCTCGTGTCCAAGGTTTTGCGACCACGCCTTGAAGGCTTCGATTGTCGGGCAAACCTGTTCACCGAACTGAACCAGTGTATCGCGGAACGAATGTGGGTTGAAATAGGGCAGGCCAGCCTTTTCAAACGCCTTGCGGAATATACCTCGGATTGGTCCAGCCCCTTGCCAGCACTCATCACGGCGCAAGCCGACAGGTATGAAGCCTCCGTTTTCGCCGAGACCAATCTGCGTCGGCGGGAACAGTGGATCGTCGTCTCCCCAAAGCATGTTGGTGCGAAGGTATTGGCACCACTCCTGCACGATCCTAAGAGCATCGCCGCCAACTGGGAAAAACCAAGTGGTGAACGTCTTGCTGCCCTTAGTCTTCACGTCGCGGGCATCTTGATCGACACGACCCTGAGCAAGATCAACGTGCTTCAGCCGGAACGATGCCAGCGCCCCATCCCGCGCGCCGGTCAGAAGAGCGAAAGCCACCAACGCCCGGTTGCGCTTTTCAATGGGGGTGCCGATGGGCATGGTGGCGATAACGTGGTGGACTTGGTCCAGTGAGGGAAACGACTTCTGACGTCCTGCTTTGGCAATTCGCACGTCCTTTTCTGCAAGGTTGAAATAGTCGGCATCAGCATAGGACAGGCGAGATTTGTAGCCGGGCTGCCCCGCCAGCCAGATAAAGAACGCGCGAAGTGCGGACAGGGTCGAATGCACCGTCGCCCGGCTCAGCGGCTTGCCTGTGCGCAGAGCCAGTTGCTTATCCAGCTTCTGCTTAAAGGCGACAGCCTGCGCCCTGTGAAAAGTCTTGAAATCTTTGTGGCCGTTCGCCTCCTCGAAGCGCGCAAGCGCCTTTGCAACGGCATCGATTGACCCTTCATCTCGGCGTTGCGCTTCCTTGAGATATATGAAGTATTCGCGCTTGATCCGAGCGTTCGCGGCATTGTGTTTTGCCATGGTCTATTGGTCCTTTCGATTGTCACAATTCAGGGAAGCGGCGGGGCGCTCATATATGCGTGACCCGGCCTCCCTAATTTGGACGTTCAGATTGGGCATGATTGCGCCGATTACGTCCAAACGGGCGCGGCGATGCATCATGGTGCCACACCCTTCGCAAAGGGCGGTCAGGTTGCCTGTGGTGGCATTCTGGTGGGTGGCTTCGACCATTCCCAAGGCAGGCGCGCGCGGTCGGCGGCATTTGAAGCAATATAGCGTGCCGGGCGGACAGGGGCGCTTTGCTAACTTGCGCTTGCTTTCCAGATATGCGCGAAGTTCATGGCCTAAAATTAGCATAGGTCGGGACTGGTCAATGGTCGGTAGGCCGTCGTTGATCCAGCCGCGCACGGAATTCTTGTGCACGCCAAGCGTGCGGGCTACCTCTTCGACACTATAGGGCCGATGCAGCTTAATGAGGCGCGGGTTGATCCGGCGGGCGGGCATGAGTGTTGCGCCTGCCGCTTATTCGGGATCACTTTGGCGGAGATGCTGTGCTTCACCGGCAAGTGCTTT
>CAMAQU010000017.1 GCA_945860425.1 Sphingomonas paucimobilis | reverse complement strand
CGGCGATATGAAGGAAAAGGTCGATCCATAGCTGCGCCCGCTGTACGATGCGCTTTATGATTGCTTGCCCGCCGAACAGGTGGAGCGGCGCATTGCGAGTGGCGAGATTGAGATTGCCCCCATTGCCTTTATGCGCGGGCGCACTCTGGCCGATAGCTTCATCATCCTCGACGAAGCGCAGAATACGACGCCGGCGCAAATGAAGATGTTCCTCACGCGCTTTGGCATGAACAGCCGGATGGTCATTTGCGGAGATCCGCGTCAGGTGGATTTGCCCGATCCGTCCAAATCTGGCCTTGCCGATGCCGTCGCGCGGCTGGAGGGTGTGGAGAGCATTGCCACCGTGCGGTTCAACGTTGGCGATGTGGTGCGCCACCCCATCGTCGGGCGCATCGTCGAAGCCTATGAAGGGCCAGACAGCGCACCGCGATGATCGACACCGCGATCCTGAATGAAGGCTGGGACACGTCCATTGACTGGGATGGATTGGCCGAAGCGGCGGTCAATCATGCCATTCGCCTGTCCCCCCATAGCGCCCTTGCCGACATCGATACGCCCGTTGAAATCGCGATCCGCCTGACGAGCGATGCGGAGGTTCACATCCTCAACCGCAGCTATCGCCAAAAGGATAAGCCCACCAACGTCCTGTCCTTCCGAATGGTCGACCCAGAGGCGCTGGACGGATTGGCCGAAGCGGGCGAACCAGAGATTATGCTGGGTGATATTGTGCTCGCCAAAGAAACCTGCGCCCGCGAAGCGGCGGACAAGGGAATTGCGGTGAATGCCCATGCAACCCATTTGATTGTTCACGGTGTTTTGCATCTGATCGGCTTTGATCATATAACTGACGCAGATGCAGAAGAGATGGAAGGGCTTGAACGCCTGATCATGGCTGATCTTGGCCATGATGATCCTTACGGAGATTAGAAACACACTTATGTCGGAGGATGCCAGTAGTAGCCGATCTTGGTTTGAATCGCTGAGATCGCTGATGTTCCGCAGTCGAGAAGCCTCGTTGCGCGATCAGATTGAAGACGCAATTGAAGAAGCCGAAGAGGATGGGGACACCCCCGCTCATGGCGATCTATCTGCCATTGAGCGCGAGATGCTCAAGAACCTGCTGCATTTTGGCGAACGCACCGTCGGCGATATTGCCGTGCCGCGCAGCGACATCATGGCCGTACCCACAACAATCAGCTTTGCCGATTTGGTGAAGGCCTTTGCCGATGCCGGGCATAGCCGCCTGCCCGTGTATCGCGATAATCTCGATAATGTCTCTGGTATGATTCACATTAAGGATGTGTTTGCGATCTTGGCGCGCAACCGCAAACCACCGGCCACCATCGCAAAGCTGATCCGTCAGCCGCTGTATGTGCCCGCCGCCAGAAGCGTGCTCGACTTGCTGGCGGATATGCGGGCCAAGCGGATGCATCTGGCCATTGTCATCGACGAATATTCGGGAACCGAAGGTCTGGTGACGATTGAAGATCTGGTCGAAGAAATTGTTGGCGATATTGAAGATGAGCATGACGACGCCCCCGTGGCCCTTCTCGCTTATGTGGAGGACGGCATTTGGGAAGCCGATGCCCGTGCGCCGCTGGAAGATGTGGCCGAAACCATTGACGCACGCCTTGGCGAAATTGACGAAGATGTCGATACGCTGGGCGGTCTAGCCTTTGTGCTGGCAGGCCATGTGCCGGTCGTTGGCGAAATCCTGACCCATGAAAGCGGCTGGCGATTGGAAGTGACCGAAGGCGATGAGCGCCGGGTCATGCGCCTGCGCCTGCACGCCCCCATTGTTCATATGCCTTTGGGAAAATAGCCGGGCCGCGCGGCGCAGGTCGCTTGCCCAACCGCCAGCACGAATGATAGCTGAAGGAAGAAAAGAGGAAGATCCGCATGAACTGGCGCACCCACGCAAAGATTATTTCCGGCCTTGTCATTGTCGGCCTTGGCGGCGGCATTTGGTATCTGGCGACGCCCACCCAGTCGAAGGTGGACTTTAACAAGCTCTATGGGCCAGTGCCGGATCTGAGCAATCTTGAGCAAGAAGCCTTTCCCTCCATCGTCATTGCGAAAGTTGTGGGCTGGCAAGGCGCGGCAAAGCCCGAGGCGGCACCCGGCCTGACGGTGGCGGAATTTGCCCGCGACCTGGATCATCCGCGCTGGATGAAGTTGCTGCCCAATGGCGATGTGTTGGTCGCTGAATCCACCCAGCCGTCGCGCCCGGCGCAGGGTCTTGGCGACAGAATTGCCAAGTGGATCATGCAAAGGGCAAATGGATCAAGCGTTTCTGCCAACCGGATCACCTTGCTGCGTGATAGCGATGGGGATGGGAAAATTGATCTACGGTCTGCGCTGCTGACGGCGGAAAATGGTCTCAATTCACCCTTTGGGATGGAGCTGGTGGGGGACACGCTCTATATCGCCAATACCGACAGCCTGATGGCCTTTCCCTATAAGACGGGCGACACCAAGATTTCGGCCAAGGGCGAAAAAATCGTCCCGCTTCCATCTTCAGCGCCCAATAATCACTGGACGCGCAATGTCATTGCATCGCCGGACCAAAAGACTTTGCTCGTTACCGTCGGCTCGAACAGCAATATCGGTGAAAATGGCCTGAAGAGCGAAGAATATCGCGCCAATGTTCTGGAAGTTTACCCCAAGCAAAAGACATTCCGCATCTTCACCGCTGGCCTGCGCAACCCCAATGGCCTCGCTTATGAGCCAAAGACGGGCTATCTCTGGACGACCGTGAATGAGCGGGATCAGCTTGGCCCCGATACACCGCCCGATTATCTGGCGACGGTTGATTTCGGTGGCCATTATGGCTGGCCTTGGTTCTATTGGCGCCTGCCTGATCACCGCGTGCAGCCGCAGCGGCCCGACCTTCAGCAATATGTAAAGCGGCCCAATTATGCGCTGGGCGCACATACCGCCTCGCTGGGTCTCGCCTTTGCAGGCACGGCAGAGCTGGGGCCGAATTTTGCCAATGGGGCCTTTATCGGCCAGCATGGTTCTTGGAACCGCAAGCCGCAGTCTGGCTATAAGGTCATCTATGTGCCCTTTAACGCGCGCGGCTTTCCCGAAGCCAAGGCAAAGCCCATTGAGGTGCTGACTGGCTTTCTCAATGCCAAGGGAGAGGCCCAAGGCCGCCCGGCGGGTGTGACGATCGACAAGACAGGCGCCCTGCTTGTGGCGGATGACAGCGGCAATCGGATCTGGCGGGTGACGGCGGCCAAATAAGCCGCACTGAGCCCATTAGGTCGCAAAAAGCATTGCATCATCGGCAAAGGCCTTGAACTCCAGCGCATTGCCGCTGGGGTCCAAGAAGAACATCGTCGCCTGTTCCCCCGGCTGCCCTTTGAACCGGATATGCGGTTCAATGCCAAAGCGGATGCCCGCAGCCCGCAGACGCGCGGCCAGCCCTTCCCATTGCTCCATCGTCAGCACGACGCCGAAATGGGGCACGGGCACATCATGCCCATCCACTGGATTGCTGGTCGCAACAGGTTTGGCCGCAGGGTCGAGATGGGCCACAATCTGATGCCCATAAAAGTCAAAGTCGATCCACTGATCAGAACTTCGCCCTTCGCCACAGCCCAGAACATCCCGATAAAAGGCGCGGGCGGCCGCCAGATCGTGAACCGGGAAAGCAAGATGAAACGGGCGCATGGAAAGTCTTTAGCGCGCTGGGCGCATGAGACAAAGATTGAAAACAAATCCATCCGGCTTTAGCCCCATAATGTGCGATACCTCCCCTTGATCCTCGCCTTTCTGGCTGGCCTTGTTTCGGCAACGGGCTTTGCGCCTTTGGGGCTTTGGCCGTTGACGCTTTTGTGTTTGGCGGTGCTGGCCCATTTGGTGCGGACGGCCGCCAGCCTGCGCAGCGCCATGGCACGGGGATATGGCTTTGGGCTGGGGCATTTCATTCTGGGGCTGAATTGGATTGCAGGCGCTTTTGCCTATCAGTCCGCCATGCCCGTCTGGCTTGGCTGGGTCGCGGTGGTGGCACTTTCCCTTTTCCTTGCGCTCTATCCCGCGCTGGCCAGCGGCTTTGCTTGGCGGCTGGGGCGGGATCGACCCGATGCGGGCTTTGTTCTTTTCCTCGCTGCAGCATGGATCGGTGCAGAGATGCTGCGCGCAACACTCTTCACGGGCTTTGCTTGGAATCCACTAGCCGCCGCTGTCACCGGCGGGGCCCAAGCCTCTGCCTATATCGGCACCTATGGCGTGTCGGGCCTTGTCGTGCTGCTGGCGGGCGGGCTTTGGCTGCTCTTGCGACGGCACTGGAAAGCGGGAGCCGTGATGAGCGGTCTGGCGGCGTCCGCCTTTCTCTTAGCGCCGGGCGGGGTGATCAACAGGTCGTACATCCTTGACGAAACACAGCGCCCGGTGCTGCGGGTGGTGCAGCCCAATATCGGCCAACAAGACAAGCATGTCGCCGCCTTTGATGCGCTCAATTTCCGGAAGCTCGAAGAGATGACGGGCGCGCCCAGCGCTGAACCTCGGCTGATCCTCTGGCCGGAAGCCGCCGTGCCGGAGTATCTCGAGGAAGACCCCGGCGCACGCGCGCGGCTGGCGACCTTACTTGGCCCTAAAGACATGCTCCTCACCGGCGGCGTGGCGTTGGAATATGACCGCGATGGCCAATTGGTCGGCGCGCGCAACAGCGTGTTTGCCATGACCCCGCAAGGCAAGCTGACCGGGCGCTATGATAAGGCCCATCTTGTGCCTTATGGCGAGTATCTTCCGATGCGGCCCATCTTGTCCGCCATTGGCCTGTCGCGCCTGGTGCCCGGCGATATTGATTTCTGGCCCGGTCCGGGGCCGGGGACGCTCGATATTCCAGGCTTTGGGAAGGTCGGGCTGCAAATTTGTTATGAAATCATCTTTTCGGGCCATGTAGTCGATGCAAAGAACCGGCCAAATTTTATCTTTAACCCCTCCAACGATGCCTGGTTCGGCAGCTGGGGCCCGCCCCAACATTTGGCACAAGCGCGGCTGCGCGCGATGGAAGAAGGCCTGCCCGTGGTGCGATCAACCCCAACGGGGATTTCAGCCGTGATCAATGCACAAGGGCGGATTGTCGCTGCCCTTCCTTTCCAAAAGGCAGGCGCAATTGAGGTTGTGCTGCCGCCTGCTGCTGCCCCAACCCCTTTTGCCAAATATGGCAATCTTCTGCCCATGGCCCTTGCCCTGCTGCTCATCGCACTGGCCATTGCAACGCGCCGCACCCTGCGCTAAGGGCGCATTTAAAGACATAAAGCTTTCTTTATATGCACAGGAACTCATCGATGCGCAGCAGCTATCTTTTCACGTCTGAAAGTGTTTCCGAAGGCCATCCCGATAAGGTCTCGGATCAGATTTCGGATGCTATTGTTGATCTTTTCCTTTCCAAAGACCCCGAAGCACGCGTCGCATGCGAAACCATGACGACGACCCAGCTTGTTGTTCTGGCCGGCGAAATTCGCGGCAAGGGCATTATGGATGAAGCCGGCAATTGGGCGCCGGGCGTCAAGGATGAAATCGAAGCAACCGTCCGCAAGGTTGTGAAAGACATTGGCTATGAGCAGGATGGCTTTCATTGGAAAACGCTGAAGTTCCACAACAACCTGCACCCGCAATCGGCCCATATCGCCCAAGGCGTCGATGCCTCTGGCAATAAGGATGAAGGCGCTGGCGACCAAGGCATCATGTTCGGCTTTGCGTGCGATGAAACGCCCGACCTGATGCCCGCGACGCTGGATTACAGCCACAAGATTCTGGAACGCATGGCCGCTGACCGTCATTCGGGCGCAGCACCGTTTCTGGAGCCGGACACAAAAAGCCAGGTCACGCTGAAGTTTGACAATGGCAAGCCCGTCGCCGCGACAGCCATCGTCGTCTCCACCCAGCATAAGCCGGGCTATGACACAGGCGCGCACGAAGCGGAGTTGAAGGCCTATGTGAAGAAGGTCATCGCCGATGTCATTCCGGCAGCCCTTTTGTCGGATAAGACAGTCTATCACATCAACCCCACGGGCAGCTTTGAAATTGGCGGGCCAGATGGCGATGCGGGCCTGACCGGTCGCAAGATCATTGTCGACACCTATGGGGGAGCTGCCCCGCATGGCGGCGGCGCTTTTTCCGGCAAAGACCCGACCAAGGTGGACCGTTCGGCCGCCTATATCACCCGCTATCTGGCGAAGAATATTGTGGCCGCTGGTCTTGCCACGCGCTGCACGATTCAGCTGGCCTATGCCATTGGCGTGTCAGAGCCTTTGTCGCTTTATGTCGATACGCATGGCACGGGCAAAGTGGGCGATGACAAGATTGAAGACGCCATCCGGTCGATCAGCAAGTTGGGCAAGCTGACCCCGCGCGGCATCCGCACGCATCTGAGCCTCAATAAGCCAATTTATGGCCCGACGGCCGCCTATGGCCATTTCGGCCGCAAGGCAGAGGGGGACTTCTTCCCCTGGGAGCGCACGGATCTTGTGAACGACCTGAAGGCGGCACTCGGCCTCTAAGGCTTGCGATCATGGGGGCGTCCGCTTAATCGGCGCCCTCATGACCGATCCCACAACATTGAACCGCCTTTATGGCCGCGCCAAGGGCCATAAACTGCGCGCAGGCCAACAGGCGCTTGTCGATGATGCTTTGCCGCGCGTCGCGGTTCCAGACGGGCCGCTCGACGCCAAAACCCTCTTTGGCGATGATCGGCCACTGCACTTTGAAATTGGCTTTGGCGGCGGTGAGCATCTGGCTTATCAGGCCGCGCACCACCCCGGCGCCGGATTTATTGGCTGTGAGCCTTTTGTGAACGGTGTCGTCAGCGCGCTGATGCACATGCGCGATGACAGTCTTTCCAATATCCGCCTGCATATGGGCGATGCGCTCGATGCACTGGGTCGCTTGCCCGATGCATCATTGGATCGGGCCTATCTGTTGCATCCAGACCCTTGGCCCAAGGCCCGGCACGCCAAACGCCGGATGATGAACCCCGGCCCGCTGGATATGATTGCCGCCAAGCTCAAGCCCGGTGGCGAGTTTCGCTTTGGTACGGATCATCCCATTTATTGTCGCTGGGCCATGATGCAGATGAACCAAAGGCAGGATTTCATCTGGCAAGCCCAAACCGCAAGCGACATGCTCATCCGCCCCGACGATTGGCCAGAGACGCGTTATGAGCGCAAGGCCCGCACCGTCTTTGGTCATGACGTCTGGTATTTCCGCTACATCCGCGTGTGAGATTTTGGTCCTCCCCCAACCCCTCCCGCCTGCGGGAGGGGAGCGAGACTTAAGCGGGCGCAGCCTGCCTTAGTCGCAGCGGGGAGGGCAGAGCACGCCCCTATTTTTTCGGCGCAAGCTTCAGCAATCGAGCATCCGCGCCATCCTCCAGCAACCAGATATGGCCATCGGGGGACTGATCGACTTCGCGGATGCGCTTGTCCGTCGGCCACTGATCGGCCTTGGTGGCGGCCTCCCCGTTCAGATCAACGCGAACCAGCGCCTTTCCGCCCAGCGCCCCGATAAAGGCATCGCCCGTCCAGTGCGGGAAGAGCGTGCCGCGATAGATCATCAGGCTGCCCGGCGAAATGGCCGGAACCCAAGAGACCTTGGGCGCGACGAAGCCATCACCCGGCGCATGATCGGGGATGACGCGGCCATCGTAATGATCCCCATTAGACACAATCGGATAACCAAAATTCGCGCCCGGCGTTGCAAGGTTCAGCTCATCACCATGGCGCGGCCCCATTTCAATTTCCCACAGCCGGCCTGCTGAATCAAAATCAAGGCCCAGAGGATTGCGGATGCCATAGGCATAAATTTGCGCGGTCACGCCGCCCTTGGCCGCCATCGGATTATCGGCGGGCACGGTCCCGTCCGCATTCAGCCGAACGATCTTGCCGAGATTTCCGGTCAGATCCTGCGCCGGATCAAATTTCTGGCGTTCGCCAGACGAGATATAGAGCATGCCATCCGGGCCAAAGGCGATGCGGTGGCCGAAATGGCCATTACCCGTCACTTTGGGGGATTGGCGCCAGATGATCTCTAGCCCGTCTAGACGCGCGCCTGCGCTGTCTTCAATCAAGCGGGCACGACCGACCGCAGCACCCTTCACATCGCCCTCCGCTTCGACCCAGCTGAGATAGACCATACGATTGCGGGCAAAATCGGGATGCAGAACAACATCCCCAAGCCCGCCCTGACCCGCAGAGGAAGCAGTGGGTGCACCCGACACGGGGGTCACGTTGCCCTTGTCGCGCCAGAGTTTGAGCTGGCCGGATTTCTCCGTCACCAGCGCCCGACCATCGGGCAGGAAGGCCATGGCCCAAGGTTCGTTGAACCGGCCCGCTTCTGACACGCTATAGGGGACAGAAGATGCGGTTTCCTCCGCCTGAGTCGTCCCGCCGCCGCAGGCCGCGAGCAGCAAGGCCGTGGCCGCGCCGAAGAATCGGTTCGAAAATGGCGAGATTGAACGGGGGGTCACAACAGCGGCTCTCCTCATCGTGATGGCACAGAAATCCAAGGGCAGCACGCCGTTGATAGGGACACTGCTTCATCTCAGATGGGGAGGGTGATGCCGAAGGTCAATCAATCCGGCCAAAATGGGGTGGGTTGCGCTTTGACGATGAAATTTTGTGATCGACAGGCCGTTCATGTCGATCATGAAAACGATCCTTGCGGCTGTGATCCTGAGCGGGCTTACAGTCCTCTGCATCCCCCCACAGACAGCCCAAGCACGACAGGCGCACTTTACCCTGTGCACACAGGGCGGGGGCGAAAATTGCGTTGTGGATGGCGACACCATCTGGCTGCAGGGTGAAAAAATCCGGATTGCGGATATTGATACGCCCGAAACTCATCCGTCCCGCTGCGCGCAAGAGGCGCTTTTGGGCGAGAAGGCAACGTTGCGTCTCCGCGATCTCCTCAATCAGGGGCGCTTTTCTGTGCAGCCCATTAAGCGGGATCGGGATCGATATGGCCGTAAGCTGCGCATCTTAGAACGCGACGGCCAGTCTCTGGGCCTTATTCTGGTGCGCGAGGGTCTGGCCCGGCCCTATCAGGGTGGACGGCGCGCGCCTTGGTGCGTTTAAGACAATTCTAACGATATTGTCATGTTGCGGACTCTCGCGTCCTTGATATAGGTCGTCCCATCTTTTTGAGAGGATCTGACGATGACGATTGCTGTTGGTGATGCGCTTCCTGCCGCGAACTTTGTAACCCCAACCGCAGAAGGCCCCCAGCCGGTTTCTTCTGCTGAGTTTTTTGCCGGAAAGCGCGTTGCGCTCTTTTCCGTGCCCGGCGCCTTCACGCCGACCTGCTCTGCCAAGCATCTGCCGGGCTTTGTTGAAAAGGCCGACGCCCTGAAGGCGAAGGGTATTGATGTCATCGCCTGCACCGCTGTGAACGATGCGTTCGTCATGGGCGCTTGGGGCAAGGCCTCTGGCGTGGAGGACAAGGTCACGATGCTGGCCGACGGCAATGGCGATTTTGTAAAGGCCGTTGGCCTTGAAATGGACGGATCCAAATTCGGCATGGGCGCGCGCGGCCAGCGTTTTGCGATGATCGTCAATGACGGCAAGGTTGAGCATCTTTTTGTGGAAGCCCCCGGCGAATTTCGCGTGAGTTCTGCAGAATATATGCTAGAACAGCTTTAACAGTTTCCTGGGAGAGGAAAGTAGGGGACGGCGGGGCATCGCCGTCCCCTTTTTTTGTGCCTCCGCCCTCGGCTTGCGAGCGCCCACAGCTTTGTGTAAAACTCCGCGATGGATAAACAGACCAAAACACCACAGGGTCGGGCGCTTGTTGCGCAGCTCGATAAACTTTTCAAAGCCTCTGTCACCCGCCTTCGCGACGATATTGAGACCTATATCACGCACGGCACGCTGCCCGATCCGGCCAGCCGCACCGATGGCAGCTATGCCTATCCCGAAATCCATCTCTTCTGGTCGGGCGATAGCGACAGCGCAGAGCCACAACGCTCCTTCGGGCGGCTGGCAGCCCCCGGCCATTATGTCACCAGCATCACCAAGCCCGCATTATTTGCCGATTATCTAGCCGAACAGATCGATATATTGATCGCCGATTATGGGGTGACCGTCGATGTCCGCCGGGGAACACAGGAAATTCCCTTTCCCTATGTGCTCGACGCTGGAACCGAATTTGGCGATGTGCGCGCGATTGACTTAGCCCGCTGGTTCCCGTCCACCGAGCTGTCCGCCATTGGCGATGAAATTGCCGATGGTCTTCTCTTAAACGACCCGAGCCTGCCGCATCCGCTCTCCCTCTTTGATGGGTTGCGGACGGATTTCTCGCTCGCGCGATTGCGGCATTATACGGGCACGCCGCCAGAACATGTGCAACGCTATGTGCTGTTCACCAATTATCACCGCTATGTGGATGAATTTGTGCGCTGGGCCTGCAGCCAGCTGGGCGGAGAGAGCGGCTATGAGATGCTGTCCTGCCCCGGTGGCGTCACCGTTACCGAGAACACGCAAGATCCTTTAAGCGCCGTTGCCGACAGCGCCTGGCGGCGGCATCAAATGCCCGCATGGCACCTAACCGCGCCGGACAAGAGCGGGATCACCTTGGTCAATATCGGCGTTGGCCCCTCTAATGCCAAGACGATCACCGACCATTTGGCGGTGCTGCGCCCCGAAGCCTGGCTGATGATCGGCCATTGCGGCGGCCTGCGCGCCAGCCAGCGGATTGGCGATTTTGTGCTGGCCCATGCCTATTTGCGCGATGACCATGTGCTGGATGATCTGCTGCCGCCGGAAATCCCAATTCCGCCCATTGCCGAGGTTCAACTGGCGATGGCCAAGGCCGCCGAGATCGTCTCTGGCGAGAGTGCAGAAGCCCTTAAGGCGCGGCTGCGGACGGGCACGATTGTGACGACAGACGACCGCAATTGGGAATTGCGCTATTCCAAATCGGCGCTGCGCTTTTCCCAATCGCGCGCCATTGGCATTGACATGGAGTCGGCGACCATTGCGGCGCAGGGTTATCGCTTCCGCGTACCCTATGGCACCTTGCTCTGCGTGTCTGATAAGCCTTTGCATGGCGAACTCAAACTGCCCGGACAGGCCAACCGCTTTTATGAGCGGGCGATTGCCGAACATTTGCTGATCGGGATCGAGGCCTGCCGCCAGTTAAAGGCAGAAGGCGCAAAGCTGCACAGCCGCAAATTGCGCGCCTTTAATGAGCCGCCCTTCCGCTAAGCCAAGGAGAACATATGGACCCCTATCAGGATTTGAGCCGATCGGTTGCCGGGCGTGTCGTCATCATCACCGGCGCGGCATCTGGCATGGGGCGGGCAACGGCCCATCTCTTTGCACGCGAAGGGGCGCATGTCGCCGTAACCGATCTTGATCTCGCGGCGTGCCAACACGTGGTCACCGAAATCACGAACGGCGGGCCCTTTAGGGTACAGGCCTTTGCCCTAAATGTGTCGGATGGCACCGCGATCCCCCGCGTGGTGGCGGATATTGCGGCGGCGTTTGGCGGCATCGACATTCTCGTCAACAATGCCGGTGTCTCCAGCTTTTGCCCGCTGGAGGACGAAGATTATGAGGATGTTTGGGCCCGCGCCTTGGCAGTGATGCTGACGGGCCAGCAGCGGATGGTTCGGGCCGCACTCCCCTGGCTGCGGAAGAGCGACGCCGCGCGCATCATCAACATTGCCTCCACCGAAGGGCTGGGGGCAACGCCCGGCAACACGCCCTATGTTGCGGCAAAAACCGGGGTGACGGGCCTGACCCGTGGCCTTGCGGCCGATCTGGGTAAGGAGGGCATTACGGTGAACTGCATCTGCCCCGGCCCGATCCTGACGGCGATGACCGAGAAGGTCCCAGAAGCTGACAAGGCCGTCTTTGCAAAACGGCGGACGGCCCTGCGCCGCTATGGCCTGCCCGAAGAAGTGGCGCACATGACGCTCAACCTGGCGCTGCCCGCGTCGAGCTTTGTCACGGGGGCCGTTATTCCGGTGGATGGCGGGTTGATGGCCCGCAATGCCTGACAAGGCCCGGGCTGACCTATCAGCCCGGGTTGTGTCTCTTACCAGCCGCAGCTCTTGCCCTTATTCTGCGCCTTCAGCCAGGTCATGAGCGGCTTGAAATAAGCGATCATCGCCGTGCCATCCATGTCCCGCTTGCCGGTAAAGGCCTGAAGTGCATCCGGCCAAGGCTTGGACGCACCCATTTCCAGCATGGCGTTCAGGCGTGTGCCAACATCCTTATTGCCATAGAAAGAGCAGCGGTGGAGCGGCCCTTTCCACTTCGCAATATCGCAGGCCGCTTTGTAGAATTGGAACTGCAAAATGCGCGCAAGGAAATAGCGGGTATAGGGCGTGTTGCCGGGGATGTGATATTTGGCGCCTGCATCAAAATTGGCTTCGCTGCGCTCCACAGGCGGGACAATGCCCTGATATTGAACGCGCAAATCCGTCCAGCCCTTATTATAGCTTCCGGTCGGGATAGAGCCATTGAACACGCCCCAGCGCCATTTATCGACAAGCAAGCCGAAGGGCAGGAACGCCACCTTATCCATCGCCTGACGCAAGAGCAGGCCCAAATCCTTATCCGCGCTGGGCACCTGCTCCTTATCGAGAAGGCCAATCTGCACCAGATATTCCGGCGTAATCGACAAGGCGACGGCATCACCAATGGCTTCGTGGAAGCCGTCATTCGCACCATTTAGATAGAGAAAGCTCTGCTTGTTATAGGCGCGCTGATAATAATTATGGCCCAGCTCATGATGCACGGTCACAAAGTCACCGCTGTTCACCTTGGTGCACATCTTAATCCGCAGATCATCGACATTGTTAATGTCCCAAGCACTGGCATGGCAGACGACTTCGCGATCCGCAGGCTTGGTGATCTGAGAGCGTTCATAAAAACTTTTGGGCAAGGGCGCAAAGCCGAGCGAGGAGAAGAAGCCTTCACCCGTTTGCACCATCTTCAGCGGATCATAGCCCTTGGCCTTCAATAGGTCGCCAATATCATAGCCGATATCGCCCGCACCCTTGGGCGCGACCAACGGGTAGATATCACCCCATTCCTGCGCCCACATATTGCCGAGGAGGTCAGCCCGGATCGGCCCAGATTTGGGCTGAACCGCGTCGCCATATTTTTCATTAAGCTTGGTGCGCGTATAGCAATGCAGCTGGTCATAGAGCGGCTTGACTTGGTTCCAGAGCTTATCGGTCAGCTTGGCAAAATCATCGGCGGGCATGTCATAGCCGGACCGCCACATGGCCCCGACATCGCTATAGCCCAGATCCTTTGCCCCTTGATTGGCAATCTCCACCAGTCGAGCATAATCGTCGCGCATCGGGCTGCCGACATTATCGTGCCAGCTCGCCCACATTTCCTTCAACTGTTCCGGGTTACGATTGGTGCCCATTTCGGCTTCGATATCCGACCCGTTAATCGGCTTGCCATTGAGTGTGCCCTTGCCCTTGCCATAAGTGGAATTGAGGCGGGTGGCGATCTCGTTCAGTTCCTTGGCGGCCTCGGCCGTGGCGGGGGCGGGCAGAACAAGGCCGCCGCGCAAAATGTCTAGCTTGCGCTTAGTCTCAGCACTCAGGCCCGGCGCCTGCATATAGCGCGCGGCTTCGGTTGCATATTTCACCGACATTTCGGTGCCTTCAGCGCCCACTTTCGCGGCCACGGCATCCGTATCATCGGTGATGTAGGTGTTGTTGATCCACTGAACCTGCGCATTGTAGATGGAGAAATCGAACAGTGTCTTTTCAGCATCGGCAATGAATTTTTCAGCGTCCGCCGCCGTCGGCGCGGCATCTGCCGCCAAAGCAGGCGTCGCAAAGGCCAGCGACAGGCCCAGCGCAAGGGTGGAAACAAGGTTTTTCATGCACACTCTCCAATTGGAATATGGGCGGACGCTAAGCCCCTAACTCTGCGCTGGTCAAGGCCCACCCCCAGCCCCGGAGGGGAGCGAGACCTAAGCGACCGTGAGACGCTCTAGTCGCAGTGGGGAAGGCAGAGCGCGTCGCGCATCGCCACGCCCAAATCTGGCTTGGTCACCGCACTCATATGATTGCCGGGGATGGGGACATAGCACCCCTGCGGCAGGATCTCCGCCAGCGCCTCGGCATGGCCATTATCCTGATCTTCTGTCCCGCAAATCACGGCGATGGGCAAATCCCAACCGCGCAAAATCGCTTCATCGGTGCTGGAAAAGCCATCGAGCAGCAGATTGAGCGCAATCGGCTCTCCCCCGCTTGTTTTCAAAAATGCCTCCGCCATCCATTCGGGCGATCCCTTTTCATGGGTGCCAAGATTGGTCAGCACATGGCGGAAATAGCCCGCCCGCCGATCAGCTGCGGTTAAACCCTCCAGCCCCATGCCCGCGAAAATGGCGCGACCGGGCCGAAAGCCCTGCGCCATCATCCGTGCCAGCGTGCGTGCACCGAGGGAGTATCCGGCGGCATCCATATCGATCAGGCCCAGATGCGCGATCAGGGCGAATTGATCCTGCGCCAAAATGTCTTTGGGGTAAGCGACTGGATCATGCGGCTTGTCGCTTGCGCCATGCGCCCGCAAATCCGGCATGATGACCCGAAAGCCCGCATCCGCAATCGTCTGCGCGGTCGGCGCATATTTCATCCAATTGGTGTGCGCGTCCGACATATAGCCGTGAAGGAGGAGCAAAGGTCGCCCCTCGCCCAGCTCATAATAAGCAAGGCGAACGCCATCGGGTGCGGTGAAGAAATGCGGTGTCATGCGGGCATCCTTAGACCAGATTCAGTCCAGCTTTCCATAGCCCTCCCCGCTGCGACTAAGCCGACCAAATGTCGCCTAAGTC
>CAMAQU010000016.1 GCA_945860425.1 Sphingomonas paucimobilis | reverse complement strand
CATTAACGGCCAATGGGTCGACAGCATTGGCGGCACGCGCCACCAAGTCATTTCGCCGTCAACCGAAGAGCCAACGACCGAGATCACGCTGGGCACTCAGGCGGATGTCGATGCCGCAGTTGCCGCTGCCAAGGCCGCATTCAAGACCTTCAGCCAGTCGACCCGGGAAGAGCGGATCGCACTGATGGGCCGCATCATCGAAGAATATAAGAAGCGCGCCATGGACTTGGCCGTGTCGATGGCCAAGGAAATGGGTGCGCCTGTCAGCTTTGCCTCCACCGCACAGGTGGGTGCAGGTATTGGCGGGTTTATGGGCACGATTGAGGCGCTCAAAAATTTCGCCTTTGAAGAGCAAATGGGCGGCGCCAAAATTGCCTATGAGCCCATTGGCGTTGTCGGCCTGATCACGCCTTGGAACTGGCCCCTCAACCAGATTGCGCTGAAGGTCGCGCCCTGCCTTGCGGCGGGCAACACGATGATCCTGAAGCCCTCGGAAGAGTGCCCAGCCAATGCGGCCATCTTTGCGGAAATCCTGCATGCAGCAGGCGTGCCCGCAGGCGTGTTCAATCTGGTGCAGGGCGATGGCCCGACGGTTGGCCAAGCCATTTCGTCGCACCCCGGCATTGATATGGTCAGCTTCACCGGCTCCACCCGCGCGGGCATTTTGGTGGCGAAGGCCGCCGCCGACACCGTGAAGCGCGTGCATCAGGAATTGGGCGGCAAATCCCCCAATATCGTCCTGCCGGGTTCTGACCTTCCCGCCGTGCTGCCCGCCACCGTCTCCGGCGTGTTCATCAATTCGGGCCAGAGCTGCATCTCGCCCGCGCGCATTCTCGTCCATAAGGATCAGGAAGCCGAAGCCGTCAGCGTCATCAAGAATTTGATGGCCAGCGTCCCGGTTGGCGATCCCTTGCAGGAAGGTGGGCATATCGGCCCCGTCGTGAACAAGACACAATATGAAAAAATCCAAGGCCTGATCCAATCCGGCATTGATGAAGGCGCCACGCTGGAAACAGGTGGCACGGGCCTGCCCGCCAACGTCAATCGCGGCTATTATGTAAAGCCGACGGTGTTTTCCGGCGTGACGCCCGACATGCGGATTGCGCGTGAGGAAATCTTCGGTCCGGTCGCCGCTGTGATGACTTATGCAGATTTGGATGAAGCGATCGAAATTGCCAATGACACCGAATATGGCCTGTCGGCGGTGATCTCTGGCGATCCCGCCAAGGCGGCCAGCGTTGCGCCCAAGCTTCGGGCGGGCATGGTTGCCATCAACGCATGGGGCCCAACCCCCGGCACGCCCTTTGGCGGCTATAAGCAATCGGGCAATGGGCGCGAAGGCGGCCTCTTTGGTCTGAAAGACTTTATGGAAGTCAAATCGATCAGCGGCCTACCTGCCTAAACGCTTACTGGTTTTTCTTCGAAAGACCGCGCAATAAGGGGGCCATGCTCAGTCGTGGCCCCTTTTTTATGCCCGCCCTCCTGCTGCTGGTGCTGCTGCTTGCGGGATGTATTCCCCGCCCCCTTGATCGACATAAGGCGCCCCGCCACAAGCCGCCCGTGCCCAGCAGCACTTTGATGCGGCAATGCACAGCAGACCTCAATCGACTGGGCGCCAAATATAAAGTTCTGCCCGATTATCGGGGGCAAAATGGATGTTCGGCAATCAACTCTGTTCTGTTGACCAGTGCCGGGGCGAGCATCACAAATTTGCGCGCCGCCCAATGTCCGCTCGCCCGCAGCTTTGCCGCCTGGGTGCGCGGGCCATTGCAACAGGCCGCGCGGGATTTTTATGGCATGCCCGTGGTCCGCGTTGAAACCATGGGCAGCTATGCCTGTCGGCAGGTGCGCGGCGTTGCCTCCACCAACATGTCCGAACATGCCTATGCCAATGCCATTGATGTGGGCGGCTTTGTTCTGGCCAATGGCCGGCGCATCACGGTTCTGGCGGGCTGGTCGGCGGGCAATAAGGACGCGCAATTCCTCCGTGAGCTGCGCAAATCAGCCTGCAAACGCTTCCAAACCGTTCTCACGCCCGATTATAATGCGGCCCATCGGGATCATTTCCACTTTGATCTGGGCCGGGGCCCCTATTGCCGCTGAGCCCGCACCCTCCTAGATTAAGCCAAATGACAGACAGAAAAATACCCGCACGGGTCTTCGCGCATGCCGCACAGGACGCGGAAAGCGCCAAGAAAAATCTTTCCACCCCGCAAACAAACAGCCCATCCTATAAGCTTGCCTTTCAGGATGAAGAATTCCTGCTGCGCGATGATATGCGGCCCGTGCGCTTCCAATTGGAATTGCAAAAGCCAGAGCTTTTGCTGGACGAAGCCAAAATCGCCTCCACCTTTGTCTTTTACGGCTCGGCCCGCATTCCAGCACCGGGTGTCGCCTCTGGCCATGCCGACCCCAAAGTCGCAAAGCGGCTTGAGGCCCTATCCCCTTATTATGACGAAGCCCGTAAACTGGCCCAAATCACCAGCGGCATTCCGCGCGATGAGGCGGGCTGGCGGCATTTTGTCGTCTGTTCCGGCGGGGGGCCGTCGATCATGGAAGCCGCCAATCGCGGCGCGCATGATTTGCGCGCTGACTCAATTGGCCTCAACGTCGTGCTGCCGCATGAGCAAATGCCCAACGGCTATGTGACCCCAGAGCTCAGCTTTCAATTTCACTATTTCGCGCTGCGCAAAATGCACTTCCTGCTGCGCGCCCGTAGCGTTGCTATTTTTCCCGGCGGATTTGGCACTTTTGATGAAATGTTTGAGCTGTTGACGCTCATCCAAACAGGCAAGGTCAAACCGATCCCGGTCATGCTCTTTGGCCGCGCCTTTTGGGAGGATGTCGTCGATTTCCAAGCCTTGGTTGATCATGGCGTGATCGCCGAGCGGGATTTAAGCCTGTTTCAGTATGTTGAAACAGCCGAGGAGGCTTGGGCGCATGTCCGCACCTTTTATGAGGCGGATAGCCTATAAGAAAAAGGCCCAGGTTGCCCCGGGCCTTTTCCTTTAGCGATATCGCAAAGCTTATTTGGCCGCAGGGGCTGGAGCCGTTGCATTGCCTTCAGCCGGAGCTGCTGCATTGGCAGCTTCAGCTTCTGCTGGCGCTGCATCCGCAGCAGGGGCTGGCGGAAGCGGCAAGTTTGAGCCCTGCGCATTCAGATAGGCGATGACATTGGCCCGGTCTTCCGGCTTGGACAGACCAGCAAAGCTCATCTTCGTGCCATCGGCAAATTTCTTCGGGCTTTTCAGCCAGAGGTTCATATTCTCATAATCCCAAACGCCACCATGGCCCGACAAAGCGGGGGAATAAGCGAAGCCGGGATGGGCCTTGCCCACACCTTTGCCCATCGTCGCCCAGAGATTGGGGCCAATGCCATTGGCGCCGCCTTGATTCACCGTGTGGCAAGACGCGCATTTCTTAAAAACTTCCGCACCCTTGGTCACGTCGGCCGTCTGCATCAGCAGCGCAATGGCCGGCTCTGCCGCCGCACCGCCTTCTCCGCTGCCCTCTGCGCTTGCAACTTCAAAGCCACCGGCCTCAACCGGATGGTGCTTAAACATCTCGCCCGTCACGATTGTCGCACCCAGTGCAACAATGCCTGCTGCCAGCGTCCATCCAGCGATGGTGTTGAATTGATCGCTATCGCTCATGCCCGTTGAAACCCCTGATCAAATGGTCGGTGTTTTGGAATCGCCTGCGCCTTAGCCTTGCCAGCCGCGCATCGCAAGCATGCTTGCAGCATTGATCGCCTCCCCTTAAGCGGATTTCCACGATGAACCGATATCCAGCCCCCGCCCAGCCCATTGTTGCCGCCATGCTTGAGGCTGCGGCCAAGGCCCCAGCCCGTGCCGTCGCCTTTCAGGGCGCGCCGGGGGCCAACTCGCATATTGCCGTGCTTCAGGATCAACCTGATGCCCTGCCCGTGCCCTGTTATAGTTTTGAAGATGCGATTGACGCTGTGCGCGATGGGCAGGCAGACAGCGCCCTCATTCCCATTGAAAATTCCCTGCATGGGCGCGTTGCCGATATTCATTTTCTACTGCCAGAATCGGGTTTGGTCATCACGGGCGAATTTTTTCTGCCGATTAAATATGCGCTGATGGGTACAGGTCGGCTGGAGGATGTCCGCCAAGCGATCAGCCACCCCCAGGCCTTGGGCCAGTGCCGCAAATGGCTGCGCACCCATGCCACTGACCCTGTGCCCTTTCCCGATACGGCGGGGGCTGCGGCCCGCGCGGTTGAGCTGAATGATCCTGCCATTGCCGCCATTGCCCCACCGGGCGCGGCAGAGATTTATGGCCTCACGACATTGGCAGAGGCGCTGGAAGATTCAGACGATAATATGACCCGCTTTGTCCGCCTCGCGCGGTCAGGAGCAGCCGCCCCCAATGAAGGGCTGGTGATGACCAGCTTCATCTTTGAAGTGAAGAATGTGCCGGCAGCACTCTACAAAGCCTTGGGCGGCTTTGCGACCAATGGCGTCAACATGACCAAGCTGGAAAGCTATCAGCGCGGGGCGAGTTTTTCTGCCACCGCCTTCTTTGCCGATATTGTTGGCCACCCCGATGATCCAGCCGTCGCCCGTGCGCTGGAAGAGCTGAGCTTCTATTCCCGCTCCCTGCGTGTGCTGGGCACCTATAAGCAAGCCCGCCCGCGCGGCTAAGGATCTCAGCCTGAAGGCTCCGCCACCCAGCGGTGGAACAAGGTGCTGGCAATGGCAAAGGGCGGGGGCGCGTTAAAGTTTTTGTCCGGCGCACCCTTGAGGGCAGCCAAAACCTCCTCACGCGACACCCAGCGGGCATCTTCCAATTCCTTGGTATCAATTGTGAGTGTATCGTCCAGCGCCTCTGCCACACAGGCAATCATCAATTGCGACCCGCCAAAAGGCCAAGGCTGGCTCACGACATAGCGCACTGCGCCACAGCGCACGCCCGCTTCTTCAAAAATTTCCCGGCGCACGGCTTCTTCAACGCTTTCGCCCGGCTCTAGAAATCCCGCGAGTGCGGAATAATTGCCCAGCGGCCATGCTGCCTGCCGCCCGACCAGCACGCGACCCTGATATTCAGCCAGCATGATGACGACAGGGTCGGTGCGGGGGAAATGTTCCTTCCCACACCCACCACAGACACGCCCCCAGCCTGCGCGAAAGACCTTCGTCTCCCCGCCGCACTGGCCGCAGAAGCGATGGCCATTATGCCAATCAATGAGGCTGCGCGCCGTGCCGTAAATCGCAGCTTCTTCGGCAGGCAGGCTCGCCAACGCACGCCAGATTGCAGGGGAGCGATGCGCCCCACCCTGCCCAGATGTGATGGGCGCAAAATGGGGCTTATCCTCATGCAGGCCAAGCAGGATCAACTCTACTTCAAGCGACACCTCGGCCATGCTTTGCCAAACCAGCCGCCCTTCGGCGGACAGACGGGGGTCAAGCCCGTCCAGCCCCAAAACCCGCCCGCGCCAATCATTGAGCAGCGCGGTGACCGCGTCCGCATCGCTGCGGATATGGTCAACGCGGTCCAGCGGCGACCCTGTAAAGCCGGGCGCCATCATCAGACCGACAGGCTTTGATAAACGGCTTTGCCAAAGCTTTCGGTGAAGGGCTGATTGCCCATTGTCATAATCTGCGACCAGCCAGAGGCGCGGATGCCGCGTGTCCGATCTACCCAGCCGATGGTGGAGGCCGCACCGCCCCATCCAAAGGTGCCAAGGCCTTCGCCATTATCACGCGGGGCGATTGTCACCCGACCGCCAGCCCCAAAGCCCTGCCCTTTGACATAGCTTTCCATCCGCGTTCCGGCAGGGACAAGGTTGGACATGGCCAGCCGTGCCGTCTCGACCTTCATGATCCGCCGATCGCCAATGGCGCCTTCGCCCATCAACATGGCGAGGAAGCGATCATAATCGCGCGGGCTGGTAACAAGGCCTGCCCCGCCAAAGGGAAAGGCTGGCTTGTCAAAAAAGACGCTGTCCGTGCCCGGATCAATTGGGAAGGTGCCAAAGGGCGCGCCGAAATAATTGGTCGTCAGGCGCTTCATCTCGCTTTGCGGCACCTGAAACCAGCTGCTGGTCATGCCCAAGGGCGCAAAGATGCGTTGCTGCAGGAACGCGTCGAACGACATGCCGCTAGCCAGTTCAATGATCCGGCCCAGCAGATCAAGGCTAACCGAATAGCTCCAAACCGTTCCGGGATCGGCGACCAACGGCAAAGTTGCCAATCGGTGCGCAAATTCGGCAAGGCTGGGCGCTGTCGGTACATTGGGCTGACCCGGCAGCGGCTTGCGCGAGGCGGAAGCCGGCGTAATGCCCAGCTTCACATAGGCATCGAGCAACGGGCCTTTGGTCACAATTGTATAGCCCAGACCGGCCGTATGGGTGAGCAGATTGCGGATCGTGATCGGGCCGGCTGCAGCCCGCGCGTCCAGGCTCTTTTCCGGATCGGTCAGAACGCGGGGATTGGCAAAACCGGGCAGAAAGTCGGCAATATTCTGATCGAGCTTCAGCTTGCCGTCCTCGATCAACATCATCGCGGCTATGCCCGTAATCGGCTTGGTCATGGAATAAGCGCGGAAGAGCGAGTCTTCCGCGACGGGGGCTGGATTGTCAAAAGCCAGCGCGCCGGTGGACAGGAAGTCCGGGGCCTGTGTCCCCCGGCCAATGGCGGCCACTGTTCCGGGCACATATTTACTGTCAATAAAGCCCTGCATAGTCTTGCGCACGGGCCCCCAAGCCAGCGGCCCCGTCTGCGCGGCGCGCAGGCTGGCGGGAAGGCTCGCAAAGCCCGCCGCAAGGGCAGATGCGCTTAAAAAATGGCGGCGATTCAGGTTAATCGTCATAAATCCTTATCCTTGGCGGGCGACCATTGCGGCCTTGTTAAACAAAGTTGGTAGTCCGGCTTCATGCAAGCGGTCAATTGGCCACCATTCCACATCGAAAACAAACGTGGGTTGTTTGGAAATTTGCAGACCCAAGATCTGCAACGTCAAACGGAAATGCGTGAAGACATGGGTGACAGCGCCAAGGGCCTGCCAATCCTCAGTAAAGGGCGGCGGGGCATCGTCACCCACCCAATCACAGCTGGGCAGGGCCCGCATGCCGCCGAGCAGACCCTTGGCCGGTCGGCGGGTCAGCGCCACATGGCCCTCCACCTCAATCCACCAGACGCGCCCCTGTCGCTCAGGCTTGGGCTGTTTTGCGGCTTTGACGGGATAGGCCTCTGCTTCGGCCCGGCCCCGGCAGTCGTCGGCCATAGGACACAGATGGCATAAAGGCCGACGTGGGGTGCAGATGGTTGCCCCCAAATCCATCATGGCCTGCGCAAAATCCCCGGCGCGCGCCTGCGGCGTCAGACTGTCCATCCAGCCATAAATCTCGGCCTTGGCGGCGGGCAAAGCAGTTTTCACCGCGAACAGCCGGGCAATGACCCGCTCCACATTGCCATCCACAACAACCGCACGCCTGCCAAAGGCAATCGCGGATATGGCCGCCGCCGTATAGGGGCCGATGCCGGGCAAGGCCCGCAATCCTTCTTCTGTCTCCGGAAACTGCCCGCCCAGACCCTGTGTGACTTGGCGCGCGCAGGCCAGCAGATTGCGGGCCCGCGCATAATAGCCCAGCCCCGCCCAAGCGGCCATGACATCGGCATCCTCTGCGTGGGCAAGATCGGCGCATGTTGGCCAGCGCTGGGTGAAGGTTGCAAAATAGGCTTTGACGGCCGCAACGGTCGTCTGCTGCAACATCACTTCGGACAGCCAGACATGATAGGGGTCCGGACGCGACCCACCCGGCGGGCTACGCCAGGGCAAAATGCGCGCATTCGCGTCATAATAAGCGAGAATCTTGTTGGTAACTAAGGGCATAGTCTCGACGCGCATGATGCGGTCTGGCATGGGGGCAGGCATGGCAAAAGACAAGCAGCCTTCTGGTCTGGGGGAACGACCCCGCGGCGGCCGCGCAAAGAGCGTTGCGGAGCTCATTCCCGGCGTCGGACAGGCGGCCTTTAAGCGCTTTGGCTTTATCCAATCGTCCATTGTCAGCCGCTGGGCGGAAATCGCCGGGGAAAAATATGCGGGCGTCTCCACCCCCGAATCGATTCGCTTTCCACAGGGCAAAAAAACCGACGGGACGCTGACACTGGTCGTTGAGCGTGCCTTTGGCCCGATGATGCAGCATGTGCAGCCTGTGATTATGGAGCGGGTGAACCGGTTTTTCGGCTATAATGCGGTATCGCGCATCACCTTGCGGGCAGGCGATGTCACCCGCGCTGCGCCCGCTATCGCCAAACCAAATCTGCGCCCGGTTCCCGCCGAATTGGGCGATTCCTTGCGCGAAATTGCTGATCCTGAATTGCGCGCTGTTCTGACCTCCCTGGCGCAGGGTGTGGCCAGCGCGCCGGATGGATTGCCTGTTCTGGGGAAAGTAAGATGATCCATCGTCTAGTCTTGATGCTTGGCCTGATCTGCGGATCCATTGGCCTGATGGCAGCGCCCGCCCACGCGCAAAAGGCAGCGGCACCCAATTATACAAAGCTGGTGACCATTACCCCCACGGGCGCCTTCGTTCTCGGCAATCCCAAGGCGAAGATCCGGCTGGTCGAATATCTGAGCTATACGTGCAACCATTGTGCGCACTTCACGGGTGAGGCGGCAGCGCCTCTCAAGCGGGACTATATCGCCAAAGGCCTTGTCGCGCTCGAACTGCGTCATCTGGTGCGCGATGCCTTTGATCTGACAGCCGCCCTGCTGGCCCGCTGCGGTGGCCCGTCGCGCGTGTTTACATTGACCGAGGATATGATGGCGCGGCAGGATGTTTGGATGGCCGAAGGACAGGTGATCGCCCTCAAACAGGAAGCGCAATTGAACGCCATGCCCCTGCCCAAGAAGCTTCAGACCCTTGCCAAGGGGACAGGGCTTCTCGCCATGGCGCAAGCGCGGGGCCTTACCCCGGCACAGGCCAATGCCTGCCTTGCTTCCACACAGATGCACAAAACGGTTCTCGCCATGACCAAGGATGCGGTCGATGTGCGCAAGATTAATGCAACTCCGACATTTCTGATCAACGGCCAGCCGGGGCCACGGACGTCCGAATGGGCCGATGTGGACGCGGCTTTGAAAAGCGCCCTTGGCCAACGCTAAAAAGGATAAAGAACCTCATGAAGAAGCTTCTGATCGCAACCACGGCCCTGCTGCTTGTCACCGCTTGTGGCGATAAGGGTGCGGGAACCGGCGACGCCAAGAACGGTGCCGCCGCCATTGCCGCGCCTGCGGGCACCACATGGTCTGAAACCACGGCCGTTACGCCCGATGGGGGGATGCTTATGGGCAACCCAGACGCACCTGTGAAGCTGATGGAATTTGGGGCACTCACCTGTTCCCATTGTGCCGAATTTTCGGAAGC
Organism: Sphingomonas paucimobilis; assembly: GCA_945860425.1. GTDB lineage: Bacteria > Pseudomonadota > Alphaproteobacteria > Sphingomonadales > Sphingomonadaceae > Aquisediminimonas > Aquisediminimonas paucimobilis_A. Next base: position 5,686 of record CAMAQU010000016.1, on the reverse strand, counting down.
CTCCAAAGTTGAACTCAAGGCTTTGGTGGATAAGGGCACTGTGTCTTATGAATTCCGCACCTTTGTTCTAAACCCGCTGGATGTCCCGGCATCCGTGCTTGCCAAATGCGGCGGGCCGGGCCGCTTCTTCCCCATTGCCGAACAGCTATTCGCGACACAGCGTGACTGGCTTGGCAGAACCAGCACATTCACCGAGGCGGATCAGCAGGCCCTTCAGGCGATGAACCCGCTGCAACAAACACAGGTGCTTGCCGAAAAATTGGGCCTGATTGAATTTGTCCAACAGCGCGGCATTTCCTCTGCCAAGGCGCAAGCCTGTGTCGCAGATGCCAAGGCAATTGATGAGCTGGTGAAGATCACCGACAAGGGTGTGCGCGAATTTAAGGTTCAGGGTACACCGACCTTTGTCATCAACGGCGTCATGCAGGAAAACACCTCATCTTGGGGCGCGCTGAAGCCCAAGTTGATGGACGCTGGGGCCTAAGGCCGCCGCCTTGCGGATCAAGCGCCTCAAACTGACGGGCTTTAAAAGTTTCGTCGACCCAAGCGAGCTCCGCATTGAGCCGGGCCTGACGGGCATTGTCGGCCCCAATGGGTGCGGCAAGTCTAATTTGCTTGAGGCTATTCGCTGGGTGATGGGGGAAGGCAGCGCCAAATCCCTGCGCGGCGGGGCAATGGATGACGTCATTTTCGCCGGCACGGAAAAGCGCCCCTCACGCGATTTTGCCGAAGTCTCGATCCTGACGGAACGCGATGCCTCGCATGAGGAGCGGGAGCTGGAAATCGTCCGCCGGATTGAGCGGGGAGCAGGCTCTGCTTACCGGATCAATGGCAAGGATGTGCGCGCCAAAGATGTCTCGCTTGTCTTTGCCGATGCGGCAACCGGCGCCCATTCCCCCGCGCTTGTTAGCCAAGGGCGGATTGGCATGGTCATCGCGGCAAAGCCCGTGGATCGCCGGGCAATGCTGGAAGAAGCAGCGGGCATTTCCGGCCTGCACGTCCGGCGCAAAGATGCCGAACAGAAATTGCGCGCGACCGAAAACAACCTCAACCGCCTGAACGAAATTCTGGCCGATATGGAAAACCGGGCGGGCACACTCCGACGGCAGGCGCGGGCAGCCGAACGCTATCGCAAATTATCGACCGATATTCGCATTGCCGAAGGGCGGATGATCTTTGCCCGCTGGCGCGATGCAGCGGCCGCCGCCGACAAGGCAAAGGCCGAAGCACAGGCCGCCGAAGCTGCGGTGCAGACCGCAGCCGAAGCGCAGCGGGCGGCCGCTGCCTATCAATCCAGCGCCGTGCGGGAATTGGGGGATTTGCGGGCTGCCGCCATTGCCGCGCGCGATCGCGCCAATGAGACGGGCCATAAGCTGGCGGCTCTGCGAACGGAACAAGACGCGCTGGGCCGCCGCATTGCCGATCTGGCTGCCCAGACCGAACGGCTTGCTGCCGATCGCCAGCGCGAAGGCGAACTGGCCAATGACGCCGCCGAAGCCCTTGCCCGGTTGGAGGCAGAGGCTAAAGCCCTTGAGGCGCGGATCACAACGGCACAATCTGACTTGCCCGCGCTTGCCGAAAGCCTTGCCAAAGCCGAAGCAGCCAGCCGCGATGCCGAAGTCAATCTGGCCCAAGCTCTGTCTGCCCAAGCCCGCGAACAGGCCGAAGCCCGCGTCGCCGATGCCGCTCTCGCTGCTGCCGCTGCACGGGTGCAGCGGGCCGAACGCGATGTGGCGGATCTCGAACGGCAAATCGCCGGTCTGGGGGATAATGCCCCGCTTCTGGCGACGCTTGAGGCGGCAAATACGACATTACAGGCCGCCCAAATGGCCGCCACTTCCGCCGAAGCCGATGTGACACAGGCCGACGCCGCGCGCGACGCCGCCGCCCAAGCGCGCGCGCAAGCACAGGCAGAACTCGCCACGCATCAAGCCGCCCTTGCTGCGGTGGAAAGCGAAATCCGCGCCCTTGAAAAGGCGGTGGCGCAGGGCGGCACGGGCAACCGCGTGCTCGCCTCGATCACGGCCAAACCGGGTTATGAAACCGCCCTTGCCGCCGCCTTGGGTGATGATCTGGAGGCTGGGCTTGACCGCGATGGAGATCGCAGCTGGGCCGGGGCCGATATTCAGCCCGGGGATCCAGCCTTGCCCAAAGGCGCTGAGGCTCTCTCCACTTACATCACAGCCCCTGCGCAACTGGCCCGTCGTTTGGCGCAAATTGGCGTCGTTGACACCGATGACGGCAGCCCATTGGCGGTGGGCCAACGCCTTGTGACACGCGATGGGCGTTTGCGCCGCTGGGATGGCTATGTCGCGCAGGGTCAGGGAGCAGCGGCGGCCGAACGGCTGATCCGGATGAACCGGCTCGACGCGCTGAACCGGGATCAGCCGACTGCCGCCCAATTGGTGGAGGACGCTCGCCGCGCCGTCACCACCGCGCAAGAAAAGATGGAGGCCGCGCGCCAATCTGCCGAGCAAGGCCGGCGGAATTTGGCCGCGGCCGAAGCCAGCGCCCGGCAATCCGCCCGCGATGCTGATCAGGCCCAACAGGCGTTGGAACGCCTTGCCTCTCGCACAGCGGAAATGGCCGAGCGCATGGCACGGGTGGCGGCAGAGCGCACCGAAGCAGAGGCAGAGCATCAGTCCGCACAGGGCGCGCGACAAGCGCTGCCCGATGGCAGTGCAACTGCGCACACCGTCAGCGGTCTACAAGCCGCCGCCGAATCGGCCCGGCTGATCGTTGCCCAATTGCGCGCCGATATGGGGAGCGCGGATCGCGCCATTGCCGATGATAAGGCGCGCCTCGCCGCCGCCCGGCAAGAAGCACAAGGATGGACATCGCGCGCCGGCGAAGCCGCCCGCCGGATTGACGAAATGACCAAACGCGCCAAAGCCGCAGAGGCCGAGGCGCTGAAACTCGCCGCCGCCCCTGCCGAGCTAGAGGGCAAAATTGAAACTCTGGTCGCTGAAAGCGCGCGCCTATCGCTTGCCGCAACAGAGGCCATTACCGCAGAACGCGCCGCAGAGGCTGCGCTGCGCGATATTGAAACCCGGCTGGCTGAGGCGGGCGAAGTTTTGGCAACTGTGCGTGAAACCCGCGCCGGGGCCGTGGCGCGCGCCGAAAATCAGGAACAACGCCGCATTGAAATGGGCCGTGTTTCCGGCGAACGATTTGAATGCCCGCCACCGCTGCTTCCCGAAGTTGCAGGCTTTGAGGCCGACACCGTCCGCCATGCCGAGGCGGAACAAAGTGATCATGACCGGCTGGTGATGGATCGGGAACGCCTTGGCCCGGTCAACCTTGTCGCCGAACAAGAGCTGGCCGAAATTGAAGGCGACACCGCCCGATCCATCACGGAGCGCGATGAACTAACCGAAGCGGTAAGCCGGTTGCGCGGCTCCATCGGCAGCCTGAACCGCGAAGGCCGGGCGCGGCTTTTGGATGCGTTTGAAAAAGTGAACGGCCATTTTCAGCGGCTGTTCACGACCCTGTTCAATGGCGGACAGGCCCATTTGGCATTGATCGACAGCGACGATCCGCTGGAGGCAGGGCTGGAGATTTTCGCGCAGCCCCCGGGTAAGAAATTGCAATCTTTGACGCTCTTATCTGGCGGGGAGCAGGCCTTGACCGCCATTGCGCTCATCTTTGGTCTGTTCCTGACCAACCCGGCCCCCATTTGCGTTCTCGATGAAGTCGATGCGCCGCTCGATGATGCGAATATTGAGCGTTTTTGTGGCCTGCTCGATGTAATGTCGCAGGAAACCGATACCCGCTATCTGATTGTCACGCACAATGCCGTGACGATGAGCCGGATGCACCGCCTGTTCGGCGTGACGATGATTGAGCGGGGCATCTCCAAACTTGTTTCGGTCGACCTTGGTGGCGCTGAAGAATTGCTCGCCGCCGAATGACGCAGATGGCCGCCCCGCGCATCGGCTTTTTGCTCTTTCCCGGCCTCACCCAACTTGACCTGACCGGCCCGGCGCAAGTCCTGTCCCGCCTACCGGGTGCTCGGGTAGAGCTTGTCTGGCACAGCCTTGATCCGGTGATGACCGATTGCGGATTTTCCATCCTGCCCACCGCCCGCTTTAACGATCTTCCTGCGCCCGAAATCCTCTGCATCCCCGGCGGCATTGGCGTTGCCGATGTGATGAATGATGCGCGCGCGCTGGACTGGGTCCGCGCGGCGGGCGCACAGGCGCACTGGGTGACGAGCGTGTGCACCGGGGCCTTAATCTTAGGCGCCGCTGGCCTGCTCAAGGGCTATCGCGCGACAACGCATTGGGCCTGGCATGATCAGTTGGCGCTCTTCGGTGCAGAGCCTGTGCAGGCCCGCACCATGTTTGACCGTAACCGGGTCACCGGCGGCGGCGTGACTGCGGGCATTGATTTTGCCCTCGCGCTGGTTGCCCAAATTGCAGGTGACGCAACGGCGCAAACCATTCAGCTTGCGCTAGAATATGATCCCGCCCCGCCGCTGCAATCCGGCACACCCAGCAGCGCAGGCCCGGAGATTGTGGCGGCCTATTTGGATCGCGCGGATCGGCTGGCCCCGGATCGGCTCGACAAGATAAAGGCCGCCGCCCTCCGGCTCGGCTTTTAGGCAATGGTCAGGCGGCCTGCGTGCCGACCCCGTATTTGCGCATCTTTTCAATGAGCGTCGTTCGCTTGAGCGTCAGCAGGCGGGCGGCCTCAGAAATCACGCCCTGTGCGGCCTCCAGCGCGCTTTGAATGCGCTCTTGCTCCACCCGCTCAATCAAGTCTTTGAGGTCGATGGGCTCCGCCATCGGGGGCGCGTCCTGTTGGGGTGACGCGGCGGGGGCGATGCACGGCACGCCCTGCCCCGCCTTCAGCCCCAGCAACGCTTCCACCTCGCCCGCCCCAATAACGGCGCCTGCGAACAAAATATCGGCGCGCTCCACGACATTGCGCAGCTCACGCACATTGCCCGGCCAGTCATGCGCCATCAGCCGCATCATCGCATCACGATCAAACCGGGCGATGGGCCCGCCGGCGCGCTTCTGCCGGAAGTGCGCGATCAGCAGCGGCAGATCCTCCACCCGCTCCGCCAGCGATGGCACCCGGATCGGCACCACGCCCAGCCGGAAATAGAGATCTTCGCGAAAGCGATTGGCCGCAATCGCCCCATCAATATCCTGATGCGTCGCCGATACAATCCGCACGTCAGAGGCAAAGGGTGCGCCGCCGCCCACGCGCTGCACCAGGCCATCTTCCAGCACCCGCAGCAGCTTGACCTGCATGTCAAAGCGCATGTCGCCAATCTCATCGAGAAACAACGTGCCGCGATGCGCTTCTTCAAACCGGCCAATCCGCCGTGCCGATGCCCCGGTAAAGGCCCCCTGTTCATGCCCGAACAGTTCGGATTCCATCAGCTCTGCCGGAATTGCCCCGCAATTGAGCGCGACAAAGCCCTGCCCTGCACGCCCGCTTGCCTGATGGATTGCCCGCGCCACAAGCTCCTTGCCCGACCCAGAAGGGCCCGTCACCAAAACCGAGGCCTCGCTCGCCGCAACGCGGCCGATTAGACTCCGTAATTCCCGGATCGCTGCACTTTCTCCGATGAGGGGCAAAGGCCCATAACGGAGCAGCGCACGACGATCTGTTCTGGCCATTGGCTCCCCCCAACATGTGATGGTTTTGGGGAAGGCTGTCGCAAGACCGCCCG
>CAMAQU010000015.1 GCA_945860425.1 Sphingomonas paucimobilis | reverse complement strand
CCTTAGACCAGATTCAGTCCAGCTTTCCATAGCCCTCCCCGCTGCGACTAAGCCGACCAAATGTCGCCTAAGTCTCGCTCCCCTCCCGCAAGCGGGAGGGGTTGGGGGTGGGCTATCGGCGAACCAGCCCCTCTTGCTCCATCCGCCAGATCGCCATGTCGATCCGGTCCTGCCCAAAAAACGGCTCCCCATTGAAAACCAACGTCGGCACACCCCAATGGCCGGACGCTTCAAGCGCGGCCTGATTGGTGCCAATTTCTGCATCCAACGCCTCGGCGTCTGCCAGCACCTCTGCATCCAGTTCCGCCAGATTCAGCCCGGCGCGGTCGGCAGCACCTTTCAGATGATCGCCCTCATGCCAATTTTCGGCACCACCCCAGACAAGCTTGCCCACCTCATGGCAAAAGGCGAGACTTTTTCCCCGGCGCGCGGCCGCTTGGCCAAGGCGCGTCAGGCGAAAGATATAGGGCTGATCCGCGGCAATTTTGCGCGTCGCCACATCCTGCACAATCGGGTCTGGCCGCGGCGGGCCAAAGGGAATGCCGTGGAAAGTCGCTACGCGAAACATATCCAGAAATGTGTAGCGCATCCAATTGGGATGATTGCGTTCAAAAAAATTCGGCTCGCGAATGGCAAGCGGATAGACGGGCCGCAGGTTGATTGTGACGTCATACTCATCCGCCAGCGCCCGATATCGCGCCGTCGCCAAATAGCTATAGGGTGATCGGAAAGACCAAAAAACATCGGCTGTCAAAGTCATAGCGGAAACGCCCCCTCCCTTTTGTCCTGTCCCCACAGTGTCGGATAGGAAGGGGGCTTGCAAGCGATAGAGCTATCCGGGGCAGATTTACTCTCCCCTCCCGCAGGCGGGAGGGGTTGGGGGTGGGCTAGCGACTAGGCCTTCTTCAAATGGCGGCGGCCCAAAAGCTCCGCGATCTGCACGGCATTGAGCGCCGCGCCTTTGCGCAAATTGTCCGATACGCACCACAACGCCAAACCATTCTCCACAGTCGGATCCTCGCGCACGCGGCTCACAAAAGTGGCGTAATCGCCCACACACTCGACGGGCGTCACATAGCCGCCATCTTCGCGCTTATCGATCAGCATGACGCCCGGCGCTTCCCGCAGGATCGCCTGAGCTTTCTTGGCTGAGAGTTCCTTTTCCATCTCAATATGCACGGCTTCCGAATGACCGACGAACACAGGCACGCGGACACAAGTGGCAATCACCTTCACCTTGGGGTCGAGGATCTTCTTGGTCTCCACGACCATTTTCCATTCTTCCTTGGTCGATCCATCGTCCAAAAACGCGTCGATATGGGGAATGACGTTGAAGGCAATTTGCTTGGTGAACTTGCGCGGCTCGGCGCTGTCGCCGACGAAGATGTTGCGCGACTGTTCAAACAGCTCATCCATCCCCTCTTTGCCCGCGCCCGAAACGGACTGATAGGTGGCGACCACAACGCGCGTGATCGTCGCGGCATCATGCAGCGGCTTGAGCGCCACAACCAGCTGCGCGGTCGAGCAATTGGGGTTGGCGATGATGTTCTTCCGGCGGTACCCATCAATGGCATCCGGGTTCACTTCCGGCACGATCAGCGGCACATCCGGATCCATGCGATAGAGCGAGCTATTGTCGATCACGACGCAGCCGGCGGCGGCGGCCTTCGGCGCATAAATGGCCGTTGCATCTGACCCGATGGCGAACAGCGCTATGTCCCAACCGGCCCAATCAAAATGTTCGATATTCTGGACTTTCAGGGTTTTGCCAGTTTCGCCAAATTCAATGACATCACCCTGCGACCGGGAAGAGGCGACGGCCGCCAGTTCCTCAATCGGAAATTCGCGTTCGGCCAGAATGTTCAGCATTTCTCGGCCCACATTGCCCGTGGCCCCTGCGACAACGACACGATAGCCCATGGTCAGTTCCTTCAGTTCGTTTTGTGTCACCCCGGCACATGCAGGAATGACGATGGTTCAATATCACGTTCAAAAAGAAAGGGCCGGAACCCTGGTGTGGATCCCGGCCCTTTCGGCTGTTCGGTTGTTACACGAACGTGCGGGATCAGGCCTCGTCGGCCGTTTTCTTCGCAGCGTCGGTAATTCGCGTGTCACGACGTTCGGCGATACGCGCCGATTTGCCGCGACGACCGCGCAGATAGTAAAGCTTGGCACGACGCACAGCGCCCTTACGGACGACTTCGATGCTGTCGATATTGGGCGAATAAAGCGGGAAGACACGCTCCACACCTTCACCAAAAGAAATCTTACGAACGGTGAAGTTCGATCCCATGCCCTTGTTCGAACGCGCAATGCAGACGCCTTCGTAATTCTGGACGCGGGTACGCTCCCCTTCGACAACCTTCACACCGACACGCAGCGTATCGCCGGGACGGAAGTCAGGAGTCTTTTTGTCTGCGGTCAATTTTGCGATCTGTTCCGCTTCGATCTGTTGAATGAGGTTCATGATGCCTCACTTGTCCTTTTTGTTCTTGCGCCACGCGTCAGAGGCAGGCTGGTCCCGAACACCACTATGGCGCTCCCAAAGGTCCGGCCTGCGTAACCGAGTATCATCTTCCGCCCGTTGTTTCCGCCAGGCAGCGATGTTCGCATGATCCCCCGATCGCAGCACTTCAGGGATCGTGCGCCCTTCCCACAAAGCAGGTCGGGTATAGTGGGGATATTCGAGAAGACCGTTTTCAAACGACTCCTCATCTCCACTTAAGGTTGCGCCCATTACGCCGGGGATCAACCGAATGCAAGCATCGAGCAGGGTCAAAGCCCCCATTTCCCCCCCGGAAAGCACGATATCCCCCATAGAGACCTGCTCAATCTGGGGTCGTGCCTCAAACAGCCGTTCGTCAAAGCCTTCGAATCGCCCGCACAGGATGATGACGCCGGGGCCAGCGGCCAGCTCGCGAACCCGCGCCTGCGTGATCGGCGTGCCGCGCGGGGTCATCGCGAGAATGGGGATATTGCTGTGCGCCGACGCCACATGATCGACAACGGCGGCCAGAACATCTGCCTTCAAGACCATCCCAGCCCCGCCGCCTGCGGGCGTATCATCCACGGTGCGATGCTTATCGGTCGCAAAGTCCCGGATCTGAACGGTGGAAAGCGCCCATTTCCCGTCCTCCAATGCACGGCCCGCAATGGAATGCCCCAAGGGGCCCGGAAACATGTCCGGGTAAAGTGTCAGAATATGTGCGTCAAAGGGCACAATCAGCCGTCCGCCGCAAAGGCGGCATCAATGACGATATGGTCTTCAGACCAGCTGAGCACAGCATCTGCGGTCATCGGCACCATGAAGGTGCGGCCATCGGGCCGCTTGATCTCGAGAACATCGCTGGCGCCATAATTCTCAACGGCGATGCAGGTGCCGACCGGTTCCCCTTGCGCCGTCTGGCAGGGCAAGCAGATTAAATCTGCATGATAATATTCCCCCTCCCCAAGGGGGGAGAGCGCATCGCGCGCGACGGTGAGTTCTGTGCCGCGATGCTGTTCGGCGGCGGTGCGATCTGCTATTTCATCAAAGCGCGCAATGGCGCCGTGGCTGCCCGCGCGAACGGATTTGAGGGTCAGTGCGCCTTCATTAAACTGAGTGTGCACCTTTAGGCTGGCCACATCATCGGTGAACAACTTGAGGCGCACCTCCCCCGTCACGCCATGCGCGCCTGTAATGACGGCAAGGGTGACGGGGGCGTTTGCCAAGGCTTAGCCCTCAGCCTTTTCCTCAGCCGCAGCTTCGGCAGGAGCTTCTTCAGCCACAGGCGCTTCTTCAGCGGCAGCGGGAGCTTCTTCAGCAGCGGGAGCTTCTTCAGTAGCTGGGGCTTCTTCGGCCACGGGCGCTTCTTCAGCGACAGGAGCTTCTTCAGCGGCAGCTTCCTCGGCAGGAGCTTCCTCGGCGACAGCTTCTTCTACAGGCGCGTTGGCGGCTTCTTCAGCAGCCTTTGCGGCTTCTTCTGCTTCGGCGATCTTAGCCAGCTTTTCTTCAGCGCGTTCCTTCGCCTTGTCGCCGGGCTCTGCCTTTTTCGGGTTGTTGCGGGCGGCACGTTCCTTCAGGCCAGCAACATCCAAGAAACGGGCAACACGATCGGTCGGCTGTGCGCCAACGCCCAGCCAATGCTTGATGCGGTCGGAATTCAGCGTGACGCGATTGGCATCATCCTTGGGCAGCATCGGGTTATAGGTGCCAACCTTTTCGATGAAGTTACCATCGCGTGGCGAACGGCTGTCGGCGACAACGATGCGATAATAAGGGCGCTTCTTAGACCCACCGCGCGACAAACGGATTGAAACTGACATTATTTTCTTCCTTCCAATGTAATCTTTAAAATCCCAAGACCCCAAAGGGCCTCATTTCTTCTTCAACAAATTCTCAAAACCCGGCGGCAATTTGGGCATGCCACCCGATCCAGATCCTGCGTCCGGCATCCCGGGCAGACCACCGCCCAGCATGCCGCCCAAACCACCAAGGCCGCCGCCACCGCCCTTGCCGAACAGCGCGCCCAACCCTTTTAACCCGCCCATTTTGCGGATCTTCTTCATCGCGGTGGACATTTCCTGATGCATTTTCAGAAGCTTATTCACTTCCTGCACCGTTGTGCCCGCACCATTGGCGATGCGAATTTTGCGCTTGGCTTGCAGCAATTCCGGCTTGGTGCGTTCTTTCTTCGTCATCGACGAAATAATCGCGTCCATGCGCACGAGAATGCGATCATCCATGCCCGATTGCGCCATGGCCCCTTGCATCTTCTTCATGCCCGGCAGCATGCCGGCCAGAGCACCAAGGCCACCCATACGCTGCATCTGCTGCAACTGGGCGCGCAGGTCGTTCATATCGAACTGACCCTTGGCCATTTTCGCAGCCAGCGCCTCTGCCTCATCCTGCTGGATGGTTTCTGCGGCGCGCTCAACCAAGCTGACAACATCGCCCATGCCGAGGATGCGGCCTGCAACGCGCCCGGGGTGGAAAACGTCCAGCCCGTCCAGCTTTTCGCCGGTCCCGACAAATTTAATGGGCTTGCCCGTAACCGCGCGCATGGACAGCGCCGCACCACCGCGCGCATCGCCATCCATCCGGGTCAGAATAACGCCCGTCAAATGCACCTGATCCGAAAAATTCTTGGCGACATTGACGGCATCTTGCCCGGTCAGGCTATCGACAACGAGCAAGGTTTCAGCAGGCTGGGCGGTGTCGGCCACGGCCTGCATTTCGGCCATCAATTGCTGATCGACATGAAGTCGGCCCGCCGTATCGAGCATCAGCACGTCATAGCCTTGAAGTTTGGCGGCCTGCATCGCGCGCTTGGCGATATCGACGGGCTGCTGGCCGGCGACAATCGGCAGGGTCGCAACGCCAATTTGTTCACCCAAAATGGCCAGCTGTTCTTGCGCTGCCGGGCGGTTGACGTCGAGCGACGCCATCAAAACTTTCTTGCGGTCTTTTTCGGACAGACGCTTGGCGATCTTGGCCGTGGTCGTCGTCTTACCGGAGCCTTGCAGACCGACTATCATGATAATCGCAGGCGGTGTGACGGCCAGCTCTAGCTCGCTGGCTTCCGCGCCCAACATCTCAACAAGCGCGTCGTTGACGATTTTGACGACCTGCTGGCCGGGGGTGATCGAACGCAGGACGGACTGGCCAACTGCTTCTTCGGTCACCTTATCAATGAAGCCGCGGACAACGGGCAGCGCGACATCGGCCTCAAGCAAGGCAACGCGCACTTCGCGCATCGCCTCCCGGACGTCCGCCTCATTCAGCGCACCGCGACCGCGCAGACGGTCGAATACGCCGCCAAGCCGTTCGCTTAAGCTCTCGAACATCGGTTCGCTCCGTCCAAATGCCCAAACAAAGCACGCCGGCGGACGAAAACTCGTCGGCCAGCGTACGCCCTTGGGCGGCCAAAAATCCTGCTTTTCATGTAGAAAGCTTGGGCCCCCTAAGCGATTCCCCCCTCAGGGTCAAGGTTTTGCGTCCTGCGGAGCGATGTCGCCCGCCCCTTGGACTTGCCCATCATTTCCGCCTAAAGGGCAGCATGGCGGATGTTTTTCACAAGATGCACGGGCTGGGCAATGACTTTGTGGTCATTGATGGGAGAGCCACGCCTGTGGAAATGACCACGGCGCGTGCGCGCGCCATTGCCGATCGGCGCACGGGCATTGGCTGCGATCAGTTGATCGTGATTGGCCCGTCTGATCACGCCGACGCCCAAATGCGCATCTTCAACGCCGATGGCAGCGAAGTGGAAGCCTGTGGCAATGCATCGCGCGCGGTCGCCCTGCTGTTGGGCGGCACATCGCGCGTGGAGACTCTGGGTGGCCTCATCACGCTGGAAGCGCTGGACGATGCAGCGCGCGTCGATATGGGGGCGCCGCGTTTTAGCTGGGACGAGGTGCCGCTGGCTTACGCGATGGACACGCGCGACATGCCGATTGGCTGGGAAGCCCTAGAGCGCCCATCTGCGGTCAATGTCGGCAATCCGCATGTTATCTTTTTCGTTGACGATGCCGATGCCATTGACCTTGCCCGGCTTGGCCCGATGATCGAAACCGATCCGCTCTTCCCGCACCGGATCAACGCCAATGTCGCCAGCCTTGCTGGCCCCAATCACCTGAAGCTGCGCGTCTGGGAACGAGGCGCGGGCCTGACGCAGGCGTGCGGCACCGGGGCCTGTGCGACGGCCGTCGCGGCGCTGCGCCGGGGCCTTGTGACATCGCCCGTTCGGGTCAGCCTGCCCGGTGGGGATTTGCACATTGAGTGGGCCGACGGCGGGTCGATCTTGATGACCGGCCCGGCGACGCATGTCTTTACCGGAGAGACGGACTGGAGCCGTTTCGGATGAGCGGCGTTGAGGTGGTCAATTTCGGCTGCCGTCTGAACATTGCTGAAGGAGAGGCAATTCGGGCAGCGGCCGAAGGATCTGAAGGATCTGAAAATCTTGTGATCTTTAACAGCTGTGCTGTGACATCCGAAGCGGAACGGCAGGTGCGCCAAGCGATCCGCCGCACCAAGCGCGACAACCCCGATGCGCGCATCATCGTGACAGGCTGTGCCGCCGAAACCAGCGCCGAGCGCTTTGCAGCCATGGCCGAAGTCGACGAGATTCTGCCCAATGCGGCTAAGCGCGATCCCGCGCGTTTTGGCGCACACTTCTTGCCCGACACTCTCGCCCTCAAGCCCGCTTTATCTGGCAGCGACCATGCGCGTGCCTTTGTTGAGGTGCAAAATGGCTGCGATCATGACTGCACCTTTTGCGTCACGACCTTGGCACGCGGCGAAAGCCGATCCATCCCCGCAGGCGCGGTGGTGGAGGCCATTCAGGCCGCCGTTGCGCGCGGCCAGCAGGAAGTGGTGCTGACCGGCGTTGATTTAACCAGCTATGGGGCTGATCTGCCGGGCGCGCCGTCCTTGGGCCATTTGGTCGAACGCATCTTAAAGCATGTGCCAGATTTGCCCCGTCTGCGTCTCTCCTCGCTCGATTCGATTGAAATTGATGATCGGCTCTTTGCCCTGATCGCAGGCGAGCCGCGCATCATGCCGCATGTGCATTTATCGCTCCAATCGGGCGATGACATGATCCTCAAGCGCATGAAGCGCCGCCATAGTCGCGCCGATGCCGTGGGTCTGGTCGCACGCCTGAAAGCGGCCCGTCCGGACATTGCGATTGGCGCAGATATCATCGCGGGCTTCCCGACCGAAGAGGAGGATATGTTCGCCCGCTCTCTGGCCCTGCTGGACGATTGTGACATCGTCTTTGGCCATATTTTCCCCTATAGCCCAAGGCCCGGCACGGCCGCCGCGCGCATGCCGCAGCTGGACCGAACGACCATAAAGGCGCGGGCCGAACGCCTGCGAGATCGGGCAAAGCAGCGCCAGGCCAGCTGGTTGCGGTCTCTCGTTCGCACCCAGCAAGAGGTGCTGGTGGAACTGGATGGCCGCACGGGTCACGCCCCCAATCATGCGCGTGTCGAAATTTCCGACGGACAGGATTTCCGCCGTGGCTCCAATGCCCTAAGGGGCGGTATCATGATCGTGACCATCACCGACAGCCTTGGCGATAAACTCATAGGCCAAAGCGCATGAGCGACGAGACAAACACGCCCTGGCACAAGAAGCTGCTCGGTGGGTTTCGCCGCACGTCTGAGCGGCTGAGCGAGAACCTGACCGGGCTTGTGACCAAGTCCAAGCTAGATGCAGAGTCGCTCGACGGTATTGAAGATGCCCTCATCATGTCAGACCTTGGCCCGGCGACCGCGCGGCGGATTCGGGAGAAATTGTCTGACAGCCGCTATGAGCGCGGCATTGATGAGGCCGGCATTCGCCAAGTGGTGGCCGATGAAATCCAGGGCACTTTGTCCCCTGTGGCCAAGCCGCTCGACATTATTGCCTTCCCACGGCCGCAGGTCATCCTCGTCATTGGCGTTAATGGATCGGGCAAGACGACAACTATTGCCAAGCTCGCCCATTTGTTTCTGGAACAGGATTATGGGGTGATGCTGGCGGCGGGAGATACCTTCCGCGCGGCCGCCATTGGCCAGCTGAAAGTCTGGGCAGAACGTCTGGGCGTGCCGATTGTGACGGGTCCTGAAGGCGGCGATGCGGCAGGCATTGTGTTTGACGCCGTCAAGCAAGCGACCGAAACGGGCATTGATGTGCTGATCGTCGATACGGCAGGGCGGCTTCAGAACAAACGCGAGTTGATGGATGAGCTGGCCAAGATCCGCCGGGTGCTGGGTCGACTAAATCCAGCCTCCCCGCATGATGTTGTGCTCGTGCTCGATGCGACAACGGGGCAAAACGCCTTGTCGCAGATTGAGATTTTTAAGGAAGTGGCGGGCGTCACCGGGCTTGTCATGACCAAGCTGGATGGCACAGCGCGGGGCGGGGTGCTGGTGGCAGCCGCCGAGAAATTTGGGCTGCCCATCCACGCCATTGGCGTTGGCGAAACGATCGAAGATCTGCGCCCCTTTGACCCGGCCGAATTGGCCCGCATCATTGCCGGAGCAGATAAGGCATGACGACACCCGCATCCCCCCAGCCCGACAAAGCCCCACCGCCCAATTTGATCGTCGATTTGGGGCCGCTGGGTATCTTTCTGCTGTCCTATTGGCTGACCAATGTCTGGATCGCGACAGGCGCCTTCATGCTGGCCACGCTGGCGGCGCTCATCTGGTCAAAATTGCGCCATGGCAGCGTGTCCGTGTTGCTGATGTTTTCAGGCGTCATGGTCTTGTTCTTCGGCGCACTCACCATCTGGCTGCATGATGAAACCTTCATCAAGATGAAGCCCACGCTCTATTACACATTGGTGGCGGGGATCCTCTTTTTCGGGACGCTGACCAAAAAGCCGACGCTGGAACGCGTCATGGCCCATGCCTATCCGGAGCTGAGCCAGCATGGCTGGCACGCGCTGACGCGCAATTTTGCCTGGTTCTTCCTTGCTATGGCCGTGTTGAATGAGATTGTGTGGCGCAACAGCTCCACCGGATTTTGGCTCGGCTATAAGCTATGGGGCGCGCTGCCGCTGACCTTGCTCTTTGGGGCAGCCAATATCCCGATGATCCTGCGCCATTCCACACAACCGGCGGAACCCCCAAAGGCTGGATAATCCTTAAACTGAGGCTGGGTCCAGCAGACCGTGCTTTTTCAGGCAGTGGCGCAGCTGATCATAGGTCATGCCCAGCGCCTTGGCCGTGGCCCGCTGATTATGCCGATGCTGCACAAGCGCGCGGACCAGCAAATCCTTTTCAAAGCTCTGAACCGCAGATTTGAAATCCTTGGGAATGGCCCCCGCTGGCACGGACGGCGTGTCTGGCACGCGTGTCTCAGTCGCGGTGGTGGCCATCCCCTGACCCGATAGAGGCTGCCAAGGCGATTGGAACGGGTCAAAGATAAACCCGGCCACCGGGCTTTCGGGATCATCTGAACGATAGACTGCGCGCTCCACGACATTGCGGAGTTCGCGAATATTGCCCGGCCAGCCATGGGCTTCAAGCTCCGCAATGGCGGCCTTTGTAAAGCCGGGCCATGCGTCCCAGCCCAGTTCTGCGGCCATACGCCGCCCGAAAAATTCGGCCAATTGCACCACATCCCCTTCGCGGGCGCGCAGCGGCGGCAGGGTGATGACATCAAAGGACAAACGGTCGAGCAAATCGGCCCGAAACGTCCCCGCGTCCACAAGGCGCGGCAAATGTTCATTGGTGGCGGCCACAATCCGGACATCGACGCGCATAGGCTTATTGGCCCCAATGCGCGTCACCTCCCCATATTCGACCGCGCGCAAAAGCCGCTCTTGCGCGCCCGCAGACAAGGTGCCCAATTCATCGAGAAAGAGTGTGCCGCCATCCGCCTCTTCAAACCGACCGATGCGCGCGCGGGTCGCCCCGGTAAAGGCACCCGCCTCATGGCCAAAGAGTTCCGCCTCAATCAGGGTTTCGGTGAGTGCCGCGCAATTCATCGCGACAAAGGGACCATCCCATCGGGCGGACAAGCGGTGCAGACGTTCTGCCACCAGCTCCTTGCCGGTTCCGCGCTCCCCAATCACCAGCACGGGTCGGTTCAGCTGGGCGGCCCGGCTGACCCGTTCGACGCTATCCAGAAAGGCCATGGATTGACCAACGAATTGATTGTCGCGCTCCATTGCTGATAGTTAGCATTTTTTCCTAACTATTCGCAATATACACTGTGCGGTTTTTCGCATTTATTTCCTGAAAACGCCGGAAATCTGGGCTTTACGCGAGTTGGCACGGCTTATGCGAAGCACTGTGTATCCCGCCCAGCGCGGCACCAGATTTACCACCCCGTTTCAAGGAGACCGAACATGACCCGCTATAAATCATTCGATATCCGCAGTTCGATCCTCGCTCTGTGCGCCACGGTTCTTGTGAGCACGACCAGCCTGCTCTTCGCCGCTGGCCCGATTGACCTGAGCACGATTGATGCGCCGCAAAGCACATCAAGCCAAGTCACCGCTTAACCCGCCCGACCGACCCCCCGCGGTCGGGCCTGCCGGGGAGAGACTTCCCCCCTCCCTCTCCCCGGCCCCCAATTTGAAATGACAGACAGCGTCCCCAAAGGAGTTCAGAATATGGGTATTTTTTCCCGCACCCGCGACATCATCGCCGCCAATGTCACCGACTTGCTCGACAAGGCAGAAGACCCGGCCAAGATGATCCGAATGATCATCATGGAAATGGAAGAGACGCTGATCGAAGTCCGCGCCTCTGCCGCGCGCACCATTGCCGACCAGAAGGAACTGCGCCGCCACATCGCCAAGCTAGAAACATTGCAAGACAGCTGGAAGGAAAAGGCCGAGCTTGCTTTGTCTAAGGATCGGGAAGATCTTGCCAAAGCCGCCTTGGTGGAGCGCCAAAAGGCCGCGGACATGGCAGAGCAGCTCACCGCCGAAATCAGCGTGCTGGATGAGGCGCTCATGGCCAATGAAGACGACATCTCAAAGCTTCAGGCCAAGCTGCGCGAAGCGCGGGCCCGCCAGAACTCCATCGTGACCCGGCTGGAAGCGGCAACCAACCGCATTCGGGTGCGCGAAGCCTATGCAGGTGCCAAGGTGGACGAAGCCTTTGCCCGCTTTGATGTGCTGGAACGCCGCGTTGACTTGGCCGAAGGTCGCGCCGACGCGCTGGGCATGGGGGCAGCCCCCAAGACATTGGAAGAGGAAATTGCCGAACTGCGCACGTCCGAAAAGGTCGATGCAGAGCTGGAAGCCCTTAAGGCTGCCGTGAAGAAGGGCTGAACCAATGGAAGATATCATTATCGCCCCGCTGGTTGTGGGCATCCTCTTTCTCGGCCTGCCCTGGCTCATCCTTCACTATATGACCAAGTGGAAGACCGCCGCGACACTGACCCGCGAAGATGAAAATCTGCTCGATGAACTGCACGACATCACCCGCCGTCTGGAAGACCGGATGACAACGATCGAACGGATTATTGCAGCAGACGACCCAAATTGGAAAAAGGGCGCCTAAGCCCGCCCCCTGACCCCCTGCGTAACAAGGAGTAAAGACCATGGCTGCAAGCCGCACCAAATTTTACCTCGACAAGCAGAACCGCAAATGGCTCGGTGTCTGTTCGGGGATTGCCGATTATACCGGCGTTGACGTCACCTGGGTCCGTGTTGGCACGGTCATTTTGACCCTGCTCGGTGGCTTTCCCTGGACGCTCATTGCCTATTGGGCGACCGCCTGGATTGCCGAGGACAAGCCTTATGGCCTGTATGAAAACAAGGAAGAGGCCCAATTTTGGCAGGGCGTCCGCCAATCACCCACCCGCACCGCCCGCGATGTCCGATCCAAGCTGCGCGATCTTGATCGTCGTCTGGCCGATGCGGAAACCCATTATACGGCCCGCAACACCCGCCTCGCCGATGAAATTGACAGCCTGAAATAGGGATCAGCTGCGCGGCAAATCCAATTAAGGGCCGGCGACGGCGCCGGAGAGGGAGAGAGATATGAACCCGTTTGAAATGGTCGTCCTGATCGTTGCCATCGTCACATTGGGTGGCGTCATCCGCAGCAAGAATGGCACCCGACGTGGCAAAGGCGCGGCGCGCCCTGTCGAGGATCAGATGGAGAACCAGCTTTTACGGTCTGAAATCAAAGAATTGAAAGAACGGATTGCGGTTCTGGAGCGGCTGGCGACGGACACACACAGCGCCGCCGCACTCGACCGTGAGATTGAAAAGCTGCGCTGAAGGGAGACCAGAGATGACCGATGTTTCTACCCTGATCTACGCCATCACCGCTTTTGCCGGCCTCACTCTGGCTTCGCTGGTGGGGCTTGCCGCCTTTGGCAAATGGATCGACCTGAAGCGCGCCGAGATTTACGCTTTGCGCAGCCATAAGGAGGATGGCACCCCCGCCATCACCAGCCGGATCGAACTGGCGGATCTGCGCGAACGGCTCCGCAAGCTCGAAGCAATTGCCGCTGGCGTCGATCTGTAGCGCTGCAAATCCTATATCGACCCAATTCTGGGTCATGTTGTTGAATTTCCTCTCGCCTCCCGCCCATTTCACTGGCAAGATCAGATGAAGAGAGCTTTTAGGCCTCCATGAGGGTGAAGGATGCATGCCCGATAATCCGGGCATTTATATGAGGGGTAAATTCATATCATGACGTCACGTGGTTTTTTGCTCGGCAGTGCGATGATTGCTGCCATTTCCATCCTGTCCGGCTGTTCGGAAAAAGGCGGAAAGCTTGCCAATGTGGATGATGAGCGCCTGGTCGCAGGTAGCCCGGATGGGGCCGACTGGCTGTCTTATGGCCGCACTATGGATGAACAGCGCTTCTCACCGCTGACGCAGGTGAGCGATCAGAATGTCGGCCAGCTGGGCCTGGCTTGGTCGTCCGATATGGACACCGCCCGTGGGCAGGAAGCCACCCCGATTGTCGTCGATGGCGTCATGTATGTCTCGACCGCTTGGTCGATGGTGAAGGCCTATGACGCCGCGACGGGTAAGAAAATGTGGGAATATGACCCGCAAGTGCCCCGTGCCAAATTGGTCGATGTGTGCTGTGACGCCGTCAATCGCGGCGTCGCCGTTTATAAGGGGCGCGTCTATGTCGCCACGCTCGACGGCCGCCTCGTCGCCCTCAATGCGGATAATGGCAAGGTCCTGTGGGACAAGCTGACAATCCCCAAGGGATCGCCCATGTCCATCACAGGCGCCCCGCGCATCGTGAAGGGCAAGGTGCTGATCGGGGCGGCGGGTGCCGAATATATTGTGCGCGGCTATTTGGCCGCCTTTGACGCCGAAACAGGCAAGGAAGCTTGGCGTTTTTATACGGTGCCCGGTGATCCATCCAAGCCATTTGAAGGCAAGCATCTGGAGGCAGCGTCCAAGACTTGGGCGCCCGATGCTTGGAAGAATGGCGGCGGCGGCACGGTTTGGGATTCAATCACCTATGATCCCAAAACCGATCTGGTCTATTTCGGCACAGCCAATGCGGAGCCTTGGAACCCCAATGCTCGTGGTGGCAAAGCGGGGGACAGCCTCTACACCGCCTCTATCGTTGCCATTCGGCCCGACACGGGCGAATATGTGTGGCATTTCCAGCAGACACCGGAAGACCGCTGGGACTATGATTCCACGCAGCAGATTATCGCGGCTGATCTGCCGATCAACGGCAAATCCACTCGCGTCGTCATGCACGCACCAAAGAACGGCTTTTTCTATGTTCTGGATGCCAAGACGGGCAAGTTCCTGTCGGGCAAACCCTTTGCCAAGACAATCACTTGGGCCAAGGGCCTCGATCCTGTCACGGGCAAGCCGATCATCAATCCCGAAGCGCGCTATGAGCTGACGGGCAAGCCCTTTATCGGTCTGCCGGGCGCGGTCGGTGCGCATAGCTGGCAACCCATGTCGTACAGCCCGAAAACGGGCCTTGTTTACATTCCAGCTAATGAAGTTGCGCAACCCTATTTTGCCGCACCCAAGGATTGGAAGCCCGGCAAGGTTGGCTTCCAGATCGGCCTGGATACGGGCAAGCTCGGCATGCCTGCTGATCCTGCGGTTCGGGCGGCCGCCGCCGCTGCGACCACGGGCTCACTGGTTGCTTGGGATCCGGTCGCTGGCAAGCCGCGCTGGACCGTGGAGCATCCCGGCCCATCCAATGGCGGGACACTTGTCACGGCAGGTAATCTCGTTTTTCAGGGAACAGCAGGCGGGGAGTTCCGCGCCTATACTGCTGATACCGGCAAGCAGCTCTGGAGCTTTGCAACCCAAACAGGCGTGATTGCAGCGCCCATGACCTATGCGGTCAAGGGCCAGCAATATGTGGCCATCCTCGTCGGCTGGGGCGGCGTATTTGACGTAGCCCCCGGAATTCTCGCTGGAAAATCGGGCTCCGTCCGCAACATCAGCCGGATGCTCGTCTTTAAGGTGGGGGCCAAGGGTCAACTTCCGCCGCCGCCAGCAGATGCAAAGCGCGTTCTGGATCCGCCACCCTTCATCGCCTCAAAGGCCTCTGCGGCTGATGCAGGGGCCAGTCCCTATCAGAATAGCTGCAGCGTCTGTCATGGCGATGCCGCGATTGCGGGCGGGCTGAACCCCGATCTTCGCCACTCTGCGTCACTGGGCAATGAAAAGCTGTGGCAGCAGATCGTTCATGACGGCATTTTAAGCGCCAATGGCATGGTCGCTTGGAAGGGCGAATATACGCCCGCGCAAATCGAGAATATCCGCCAATATGTTATCCGCCGCGCCAATGAAGACAAGGCGCTGGAGGCAAAGAGCAAGAAAGTGGCGATGCGCTAAACCAGCGATTGCCTGATCAAGGGCGGGGAGGCTTACGTCTCTCCGCCCTTTTCTTTTGGGCTTTTGACGGCTCCAAAAGCCTAGCTCTTCAGCCAGTCTGCCACATCATTGGCAATCTGATTGGATGCCTTGTTCAAGGCGCGGCCCGCGCTTTTGGCATCAATGGATCCGGCCGGCACGCGGGCTTCAAATCGGCGGGTGCGCACCGGGCGATCCCGCTCGCCCGAGATGGTTGCATCATAAATCACAACCGCTTCAGCCCCACG
>CAMAQU010000014.1 GCA_945860425.1 Sphingomonas paucimobilis | reverse complement strand
AATTTTGATCCATGGAGGCACCAGCGGGATTGGCACGATGGCGATTTCGCTCTGCAAGCTCTTTGGCCTGACCGTTATCGTCACCTGCGGGTCTGATGACAAATGCGCCGCCGCCCGCGCGCTGGGCGCAGACCATGCCATTAACTATGCCACCGATGATTTTGCGGCGACCGTCCAATCCTTGACCGGCGGGAAGGGCGTCCAACTTATTCTCGATATGGTCGGCGGGGATTATGTGCCGCGCAACATGGCCTGTCTAGCCGAAGATGGGCGGCATGTGACGATTGCGGTGCAGCGCGGCATGACTGCCGAAATCAATATTGCCGCCCTTATGGTGCGCCGCCAGACCCTGACAGGATCAACCCTGCGCGCCCGTCCGCTCGACTTTAAGGCAAAGCTTGCCGAGGATCTGCTGCACAAGGTCTGGCCGCTGGTTAGTGCGGGCAAGCTTCGGCCCGTGATGGACCAAAGCTTCCCATTGACTGAGGCCGCCGCTGCCCATGCCCGCATGGAAGCGGGCGCACATATCGGCAAGATTGTCCTGATCCCTTAGAGGCGCGCGTCCTGCAGGCGTTTGGAGCGGTTGCGGATCATGCCCGGCAAGAAGCGGGCGAGCGTTGCCAATTGGCGCGCCGTTTTGCCGACCAGCGTGTGCACCTTCTTGCTCTCCACCGCATCCCACGCGGCTTGGGCCACGAGTTCGACAGGCGAAATCTCAAAGCCCGCCTCAATCAATGTTTCGCGCGGCGGCCGGTTTGACCCGGACGAAATGCTATCGAGAATCGGCGTGTCGATAAAGCTCGGCATCAGACTGCGGACCTTGATGCCCTGAGGTGCCCATTCAATATCGAGTGCTTCGGTTAGCCCACGCACGCCAAATTTGGTTGCCGCATAAACGGCAAGACCACCGGCGCCATAAAGGCCCGCTGCCGAACAGGTGTTGAGAAGGCAAGAGCCGGGCGTTTTTGCAAGATAAGGATAGGCGACTTCCGCGCCGCGCACGACGCCTTTCAAGTTAATATCCAGCATCAGGTCATGATCGGCGGACGACACATCGGCAAAGGGGCCGCCCTTGCCGATACCGGCATTGTTGAACATCACGTCCAGTCGATTGCCGCCATCGACCCAGAAGGATGCCAGCGCGGCCTTCCACTGATCTCCATCGCGCACATCCAGATCATAAAGGGCGGATTGCCCGGCGGGCAGCATAGTCGCTGTCTGCTCCATGCCTTTGCGATCAATATCGGCGAGCCCAACGAACCAGCCCTTGGCGCCAAAATGGATGGCGACTGCGCGCCCAATGCCGGAGGCACCCCCGGTGATAAAGATTGCTTTGCGCATGGTCATTTCCATCCTCCCTTTTCCGGTCTTTTGCGGTTAAGCCTTAGGCTAATCAAGGGCCGGGAGAAAGAATGGCACTCGAAACCGATTTTATCGCGGCATTAAAGGCCATTGCGACGGACCCTGCGGCGCGGGGTTTGGCCGATGACGCGGCCCTGCTGGGGGATATTGTGCTGACGCACGACATGATTGTCGAAGGCGTGCATTTTCTCTCCACCGACAGCCCGCAGGATATTGCCTGGAAATTGGTTGCGGTGAATTTGTCTGATCTGGCGGCCAAGGGCGCGCGGCCCCTTGGCGTGCTGACAGGCGCGGGGCTGACCGCAGATGCGGATTGGAATGCCAAATTTGTCGACGGGCTGGGCATCGCGCTTGCTCATTGGGATGTGCCATTGTTGGGGGGTGATACGGTCGCCATGCCCAAGGGTGCGCCGCGCGCATTCGGCCTGACGGCCTTAGGGCGCGCCTCTGGCCCTGTGCCTGCGCGCAGCGGCGGGCGCGTGGGCGACACGCTTTATGTGGTCGGCGTGATTGGCGACGCGGGCCTTGGCCTTGCCATTGCCCAAGGGAAGCTGGCGGGGCCGGACAAATTGGTGAATGCCTATCGCCGTCCCCAACCGCTTCTGGCGGAAGGACGCGCATTTGCACCTTATGTCCACGCCATGATGGATGTGTCCGACGGGCTTCTGATTGACGCACAGCGGCTTGGATTGGCGAGTGGCGCGGGCGTTGCGATTGATCTGGATGCTCTTCCTTTGTCAAAAGAAGCACGCCAGTTCGGGGAGGATCGCGCCGCCCGTTTGCGCGCGGCGACGGCAGGAGATGATTATGCGCTGCTCTTTGCCGCATCGGGTGACTTGCCGCCAGATTTACCAACTGCCACAGCGATTGGCCGACTGACAGACGGGGCGGGCATTCGCCTCTATGATGAGGGCGCAGAGATCGCCTTGCCCGCTAAGCTGGGCTGGCTTCATCAGGGATAGGCGCACCAAGGCTTGCCATCGCGACTCGGAGCCTGCATATCACGCGCCGTGCCGGGGGGGTGGTCGCTGCAAAGCGCCACAACCGGTCGATAACTCGTTTGGGAAGGGGGGAAAACCCTGATGATCATTCAATTGGCAATCGCATTTGGATTGCTTGCCATCGTGTACGGCTTCGTAACGAGCAGGCAGGTGCTCAGCGCATCTGCGGGCAACGAAAAAATGCAAGAAATCGCAGGCGCGATCCAAGAAGGCGCACAAGCCTATCTGGGCCGCCAATATCGCACCATCGCCATGGTTGGCGTGGTTGTCGCCGCTTTGGTCTTTTACTTTCTGGGCACGACCTCTGCGGTCGGGTTCTTGATTGGGGCCATTTTGTCCGGCGTTGCTGGCTATATCGGCATGAATATTTCGGTTCGCGCGAACGTCCGCACGGCGGCAGCGGCGCAGACCGGGCTTCAGGCTGGCCTGACCATGGCATTTCGCGCGGGCGCAATCACCGGCATGCTTGTCGCTGGTTTGGCGCTGCTCGCAATTGCTGTGTTCTTTTACTATCTCGTCAATATTCAGGGCCTTGCGCCGGATAGCCGTGTGGTTGTCGACGCGCTGGTTGCTCTGGCCTTTGGCGCATCGCTGATTTCCATCTTCGCACGTTTGGGCGGTGGTATTTTCACCAAGGCCGCAGATGTGGGCGCCGACCTTGTCGGTAAGGTGGAAGCAGGCATCCCTGAGGATGATCCTCGCAACCCAGCTGTGATCGCGGACAATGTCGGCGACAATGTGGGCGATTGCGCAGGTATGGCTGCAGATTTGTTCGAAACCTATGTTGTGACCGTTGGGGCCACGATGGTTCTGA
The DNA here is from genome assembly GCA_945860425.1 of Sphingomonas paucimobilis. Taxonomy (GTDB): domain Bacteria; phylum Pseudomonadota; class Alphaproteobacteria; order Sphingomonadales; family Sphingomonadaceae; genus Aquisediminimonas; species Aquisediminimonas paucimobilis_A. Next base: position 12,950 of record CAMAQU010000014.1, on the reverse strand, counting down.
TCGCACTGCTGGTGAAGGGCGCGGGGGACATGCTCCTCCCGCTGATGAGCCTGCCGCTTCTGATCGGTGGCGTCTGCGTGCTGACGTCCATCATCGGCACCTATTTCGTCCGTCTGGGCAGTTCCAACAACATCATGGGTGCGATGTATAAGGGCTTCCTTGTCACCGCGCTCTTGTCGATCCCGGCCATTTGGTTCGCGACCGATTATGCGCTCGGCGGCATGAACACCCTGATCGGCGCGAATTTGGATGGCACGGGCGGGTTTACCGGCCGCACGCTCTTCTATTGCTCGCTTCTGGGTCTGGTTGTGACCGGTCTCATCGTCTGGATCACCGAATATTACACCAGCACGAGCTATCGTCCGGTGCGGTCGATCGCCAAGTCATCGGAAACGGGACATGGCACGAACGTTATTCAGGGTCTGGCGATCAGCCTTGAAGCAACGGCTCTGCCAACCATCGTCATATGCGTTGGCATTATTGTGGCGCACCAGCTGGCGGGTCTGATCGGCATTGCCTTTGCGGCAACGGCGATGCTGGCTGTGGCTGGTATGGTCGTCGCGCTCGACGCTTATGGCCCGGTGACCGACAATGCCGGTGGCATTGCCGAAATGGCCGGCATGGACGATTCGGTTCGTGAAAGAACTGACGCTCTCGACGCGGTTGGCAACACGACCAAGGCCGTGACGAAGGGCTATGCCATTGGGTCGGCGGGTCTTGCAGCACTTGTGCTGTTTGCCGCCTACACCAACGATCTGCGCACCTTCTTCCCGGATCTCACGGTCAATTTCAGCCTTGAAAATCCCTATGTCATTGTTGGCCTGCTCTTGGGGGCGTTGCTCCCCTATTTGTTCGGCGCAATGGGCATGACAGCTGTTGGCCGTGCGGCCGGCGATGTCGTTAAGGATGTGCGTGATCAGTTCGCCAATGATAAGGGCATTATGGCCGGCACAAGCCGCCCCAATTATGCCCGTACGGTGGATCTCGTCACCAAGGCGGCGATCAAGGAAATGATTATTCCGTCGCTGCTGCCCGTTCTGGCCCCGATTGTCGTTTACTTCCTGATCACGGCAATTGCCGGTCAGGCAGATGGCTTCGCGGCGCTGGGTGCACTTCTTCTGGGTGTGATCGTCAGCGGCCTTTTCGTCGCCTTGTCGATGACATCGGGCGGTGGTGCCTGGGACAATGCGAAGAAATATATCGAAGACGGCCATCATGGCGGCAAGGGCAGCGAAGCCCATAAGGCTGCTGTGACGGGTGACACAGTGGGCGATCCTTATAAGGACACCGCTGGCCCGGCCGTGAACCCGATGATCAAGATTACGAACATCGTGGCTCTGCTGCTTTTGGCGGCCTTGTATCACGCGTCAATGTAATCTGATCTGGATTGAAAAGTCTCTGCCCCGCCCGGCTTGTCCGGGCGGGGTTTTCTTTTGGGTGTTTGCAGTCTAAGGACGCGGCCACCCACCTCAGAAAATATGATCAAGGAAATGCATGGCTAAGGAAGAACTTCTCGAGATGCGCGGTACAGTTGTTGAACTGTTGCCCAACGCAATGTTCCGCGTGAAGCTTGAGAATGATCACGAAATCCTGGGCCACACCGCCGGCAAAATGCGCAAGAACCGTATTCGCGTGCTCGTGGGCGATGATGTGCTGGTGGAATTGACACCCTATGATCTGACCAAAGGGCGGATCACCTACCGCTTTAAGTGATGGATGCCGGGCCGCGCCCCGTGACGTTCATGCCTGCTCCTTTCATTCTGGCCTCTGCCTCGCCGCGTCGGCTTGATCTGCTCAAGCGGATCGGCGTTGTACCGGATCAGGTCGATCCCGCCGATTGTGATGAAAACCCCCTTAAGAGTGAACTGCCCCTCGCTTATGCTCGGCGTATTGCCGCAGAGAAGGCGGCGCTGGTCGCCGCGCGCCACCCCCAGTCTGTCATTCTGGCGGCCGATACTGTGGTGGCTGTTGGCCGCCGCATTTTGGGCAAGGCCGAAACCGCCGAGGATATACGCACCTTCCTTCAGCTTTTGTCGGGCCGACGGCATCGGGTGCATTCCGCCCTCTGCGTCATCGGCGCAGATGGCGTTGCCCGCCAGCGGCTCTCCACCAGCACCCTGACCTTCAAACGATTGAGCGCGGAGGAGATCAGCGCCTATGTCGAGAGCGGCGAAGGGCTGGGCAAGGCGGGCGGCTATGCCGTGCAAGGCTATGCCGAGGCCTATGTCCGGGCGCTCTCGGGGTCGCATTCCGGCGTGATGGGCCTGCCCCTGTTTGAAACCCGCGCCCTTCTGATCGCGGCGGGCGTTCTGCCCAAATGACCCGCCAGCTCGTCTGGGACCCCGCCCCCGGCGATGTGCGCTGTGCCGTGCTGGAGGGAGGCGACGTTGTTGAGCTTTACCTCATCCCCCTCTGCCAAGCCAGCCCGAGCGCGGAGGCCGGAGCGCGTCTTTCGGGCCGGCTTGTTTCCCGTCTGGGCCAGGCCCAAGCGCTCATTGCGCTAGAGACGGGGGAAGAAGCCCTGCTCCGCCCCGTGCCTTCTGTGGCCGAAGGAGCGCGCCTGATGGTCGATATCGTGCGCAGCCGCGTGCCAGAGCCGGGCCGCTGGAAACGCGCGCTGGCACGGCCCGCAGGCGACGACGCCCCAGCGCCCGACCGGATTACCCGCCTGTTGGCCAGCGTGGACGCCGTGATCTGCGCCAGTGCCGCCGCCGCGGACAGCCTGCCCAGCGGCGCGCCAAATGTGCGGATTGATGCCGCAGCCGTGGACGATATGGATTTTGACACGCTGCTGGATCATGCACGCACTGGCCTCATCGCCTTTGACGGCGGAGATCTATCGATAGAGCGCACCCGCGCCATGACGGTGATTGATGTGGATGGCACCTGCGCCCCGCTCGATCTCAACCGCGCCGCCGCCCGCGCCATTGGCCGCGTCCTCCGCCTATTTGATATTACGGGCCCGATTGGCATCGACTTTGTCTCCATGGCCTCTCGCGCGGATCGGCAGGCGGTGGATCAGGCCTTGGCAGAGGCATGTGCGCCGCTCGGCCCGCACGAGCGGACGTCGGTGAACGGCTATGGCTTTTGCCAGATCATCCGCCCGCGCACGGGCCCGTCCCTGCCAGAACAAGTATGCGGCATAACGCCGGGGCGGCTTTCCGATGAGGCCATTGCCCGCGCGCTTCTGCGCCAAGCGGCCCAATCGCAAGGCATTGGCCCCCGCACAATCACCGCACAGGCCCCCATCATTGATCTGCTGCGCCACTGGCCAGAGGCCCTGGCACAGACCCGGCGGATCGTTGGCGCAGATGTGATGTTGGTTTGCGACTCAGCCATCAGCCGCTATGGCCTTGTCCATGTCTCTCCAGCCTGATCTGAAGCCCGCGCTCTGCCCCCTATGCCGCAAGCCAGCGGCCGCCGCGCACCTGCCCTTTTGTTCGCGCGGGTGTAAGGATCGGGATCTGCTCAACTGGCTGGGCGAAGGCTATCGCGTGCCTGCCCGCGCCGATGAGGACGAACAAGAAACGGGGCTGGACAGCGACGCCTAACCATGGCTATAGGCCCGCCTTCAAAGAGCGCGCCCGCCGCGCCCTTTGGCCCAGGTAGCTCAGTCGGTAGAGCAGCGGATTGAAAATCCGCGTGTCGGCGGTTCGATTCCGTCCCTGGGCACCATTTTTCCCTGTTTTCAGTAATTTACGCGATCTGAACATTCGCGAAATCAGACACAAACAGCGGAATGTTGCCTTTTATGCTACTCAACGCTCCAACACCTGATCCTGCAGAAAGGTCGCTGAAGATTTTTATATCAAATGCGCAGTTAAGAAGCGTGGGCTGGGATAAGCATCGACCAGTTACATCGGTTTTATGCCTCACGCCTCGATTCCAGAATGAACCTCGGGAACCTTCAAAGTTTTAAGGCGCCGTCGTAAAACCCTGTCGTCCAAGAATAGCGATCAGCGCCAGAACTGGAACCAACGCTTTCTCTCAACAATTAGCGTTTCCAGTGGATCGAGTTCTTTAGCGTTCTCTTCGTATAATTCTCTTTTAATAGTCGTGAGAATTGCATCTGGTTTTATCTTAAGCGCGAGACAGACCGCTCGCGTAAATCCCAAAACCAGTGTCCTGCTTGGAATTGCTTTAAAATTGCCGCGTTCGATATTGTCAATTTGGCGGACTGAAACACGCGTCTTCTCAGACAGCTTCTCTAACGTCCATCGCTTCGAAACCCGCGCCTTCCTTAGGCGAAGACCAAGCGCAACGAGTGGCAGGACGTCTCCCGTATCACCGTTTGTGGTCATGCCCCCCCCCGCAGATCTTTGGCGCCCGCTGATGGCGCCATAATCAATTGGATAGAAACGCTTTTTTCTGTATTTTTTGCGTCGCTATTCGCCCAAGGAAAGCGCGTTTCCCGAGACCTCCTCTTATGGCGAAGAGGCCTAACAACAACTCGATCTGCTCATTTTGAGCAACATGGAGGGAATGGGCGCATGGGAAGAAGAACTAATTTGGAGTTTTTTTAACATACCCTTCTAGTTCGACGAGTTTTCTAACGAGGAATTGTCGCAAATCCTTTGTGTAATCGTCTGCCCCCATCTGCGCTGGATGCGTGTAACCTCCCTTGCCTCGATTCAAAAATCCACGTTCGACCAAACTCTCTAATTTCCGCCGCGCCGTTTCTCTGGACATTCCTAAGCTGACATGGATGAACTTTAAACTCACTGGCGTGCGAAATTCGTTCGGGAACGCAATGTCTTCGGTGCCATAATTCCTTGCCGCGAATGCATCAGTCCTCAAATCTCGGATGCTTTCCGAGGCAACCAAGCAGATTATTGCTATCTCTTCGACAGAGAAACCATATTTCTCGACGGAAAAGCGCATAAAATCGCTAATAAATGCAATGGTAAACGATGCGACATATCGCGTTGGTACATGCGACACTGCAGGTTCCCCTCGACCAAGATTGCATTGCGCTCCCCAGCACAATGCAAATCATAAGCGGTAATCGCTCTTCGGCACGATGGCGATAAGGTTAGGTTTCGACAAGAGTGAACCTTGGGACACTTCAGAGTTTTAAGGCGAGGGTGGAAGGGTGCGGAGGACATAATCTGCGCCCATCAACGTTGAGAAAAATGGCTGAAGGATCGCAAAGGCAGCACGCTGGGCTGGGATGACAATCGCCATTATCAAAAGATCATCAAGATTTTGTCGGAAACAGACCGGATCATGCAGGAGATTAATCTGCCGATCCTCTCCAACGCTCAAGAGATGGCGGCCTAATCCCCCCCCTGTAGCCTTTGCCCCGATTTCCGCTTATAGGCGCGCCTATGCAGATTCCTGGCCATATTGATCCCGTCCCCGTTTCGCGTCCGCCTGTGCTGCGCGCGGATGGGCGTATTGACCTTGTTGGCCTGTGGCGCGACCAGATTCGGGCGGAGCTGGAGCAGGCCGGGCTGGATGCCCGTCAGGCGAAGCTGCGCGCCAAGCAAATCTGGCATTGGGTCTATAATCGCGGGGCCACCCGCTTTGCCGAGATGACCGATATTGCCAAGGCCCAGCACCCTTGGCTGGAGGAGCGGTTTGTGATCGGCCGGCCTGAGGTGGTGGAGGCGCAAGTCTCCATCGATGGCACGCGCAAATGGTTGCTGCGCTCCCCCGATGCGCAAGATTATGAAATGGTGTTCATCCCCGATGCCGATCGCGGGACGCTGTGTGTTTCCAGCCAAGTGGGCTGCACGCTCAATTGCCGGTTTTGCCATACGGGCACGATGAAGCTGGTACGCAATTTAACTGCGTCTGAAATTGTCGGGCAGGTCATGCTGGCGCGCGATGCGCTGGGCGAATGGCCGTCTCAGCCAGAGGGACGGTTGCTGACCAACATCGTGATGATGGGCATGGGTGAGCCGCTCTATAATTTTGAAAATGTGCGCGATGCGTTGAAAATCGTGATGGATGGCGATGGGCTTGCGCTTTCCAAACGGCGGATCACCCTGTCCACATCCGGCGTGGTGCCAATGATGGCGCGGGCGGGCACGGAAATTGGGGTGAACCTTGCCGTCTCACTTCATGCCGTCACCAAGGACGTGCGCGACGAAATCGTCCCCCTCAACCGCAAATATGGGATTGAGGAGCTGTTGGCCGCCTGCGCCACTTATCCGGGGGCGAATAATGCCCGGCGGATCACCTTTGAATATGTGATGTTGAAGGACAAGAATGATAGCGATGCCGATGCGCATGAGCTTGTCCGCCTGATCCGCAAATATGATTTGCCGGCCAAGGTGAACCTCATCCCCTTTAACCCCTGGCCCGGCGCGGTCTATGAAACCTCTTTGCCAGAACGGGTGCGGCGCTTTTCCGATATCGTGTTTGAAGGCGGCATTTCTGCCCCCATCCGCACCCCGCGCGGCCGCGATATTGATGCCGCTTGTGGGCAGTTGAAAACCAGTTCTGAACGCAAAACCCGGGCCGAGCTGGATCAGCTGGCCGAGGAAAAACAAGCCGCCTTGGGCTGATCCGGGGCAGGTTTACTGCCCGGCAATGGCTTGCCCTGCGGCAACACCGCTGGCCCAGGCCCATTGGAAATTATAGCCGCCCAGCCATCCGGTCACATCCACCCCTTCGCCAATGGCGTAGAGGCCCGTCACCTTGGCTGCTTCCATCGTGCGGGACGAAAGTTCTGCCGTGCTGATGCCGCCTGCGGTGACTTCTGCCTTGGCATAGCCTTCGGTGCCATTGGGATGAAAATCCCACCCGGCCAGCTGCTCTTCCACCTGCCGCAACAGGGCGTCCTTCATATCCACCAGCGGGATCAGGCCCCAATTGGTATCCTCCCCGCTCAGCCGCTCTGCCAGCGCCAGAGAGAGACGATCGGGCAGGCGGGTGGACATCGCCCCTTTGAGCGTGGCCTTGGGCTTATCCCGCTTGAGCTGGCGCAGCCAATCGGCATCGGCATCGGGCGCAAAGTTGATCCGCACCGGATCCCCATGCCGCCAATAAGATGAAATTTGGAGGATGGCCGGGCCAGACAGCCCCCGATGGGTGAAGAGCGCGGCTTCGCGAAAGGCCGTCTTGCCCGCGCGCGCGGTGACCTCTGCCGACACGCCCGACAAATCGCGGAACAAGATATCGTCGCCCCCCAAGGTCAGCGGGACAAGCGCCGGGCGCGGCTCCACCACTTTCAGGCCAAAGCGCCGGGCAATGTCATAGGCAATGCCGCTGGCCCCCATTTTGGGGATGGCGGGGCCACCCGTTGCGATCACCAGCGCGCGGGCGCTTTTTCCTGCAACGTGAAACAGCCCATCGGCATGGCCAATCTCTCCAATGTCGGTGGAAAAGGCAAAGTCGACCCCGCCTGCCGCGCATTCGGCCATCAGCATGGCGACAATATCGCGTGCGGTGTCATTGCAGAACAGCTGACCCAGCGTCTTTTCATGCCAGCCAATGCCATAGCGATCGACCAGCGCGATAAAATCCGCCGGGCGATAACGGCCCAGCGCCGATTTGGCGAAATGCGGATTGGCCGACAAATACCGATCCGCCGCCGTTTCCACATTGGTGAAATTACACCGGCCGCCGCCGGAAATCAGGATCTTCTTTCCCGGCTCTGCTGCATGGTCGATGGCCAACACACGCTGGCCCAATTGCCCCGCGGTCGCCGCGCACATCAGGCCGGCGCCGCCTGCACCAAGGATAATTGCGTCATAGGGGGCAGGTGTCATGCCGATGCCCTAGAGCAAGGCGGGCACAACGACAAATCTGCCGTCAGTCTAAACCATGTTGGCGGCTCGCCAGTTGAACATGTGACTTGCCTGCTGGACATATGCTGGAATGTGGTTCCTCCTCCAGCTGCTCCGCCGCACCATAGTGCATGGTCGCCTGATGCTCATCGATGCGACCGGGCGCAGCTATGGCTTTGGCAAGGCGCATCCGGATTTTCCGCAGGTGACATTGCGCTTTGCCGATGGCCGGGTGGCGCGGGACATTATCCGCAACCCAAGGCTTGGCTTTGGGGAGGCCTGGCTCGATGGGCGGATCTGTTTTGAAGAGGGGGGTATTGCCGCCTTCCTCACCTTGTTTCGCAAAAATGCCTCTTGGGAAAAGGGGGGCGAAGGCCTGACCCCCAAGGGCCTGTTGCGCCGCGCGGGATCAGAGGCGCTGGCCCGGCTGGATCGGTTCAACTGGGAACGCAAATCCCGCCGCAATGTCGCGCATCATTATGATCTGGAGGGTCGGCTGTTCGATCTCTTCTTAGATGCAGACCGCCAATATAGCTGCGCCTATTTCACCGATCCCGCCAACAGTCTGGATCAGGCACAGGACGACAAAAAGGCGCATATCGCCGCCAAGCTGGCCCTCGCCCCCGGTCAGCGCGACGATCTTTCATCACCTTGCGGATTTCAACGCGACGTTCGCGCCGCTCATCCGGCGTGATCTTGCCATCCTTATTGGTGTCCGCCCGGTCAAAGCGGGCGAGCGCGGAGGTGAGCGCTTCGGACTCGGTCACTTTGCCGTCCTTATTGGCGTCGGCCATGTCGAACATCTGGCCTTCACCCATCATGCCGCCCGGGCCACCCATCATCATGCGCTTAATCACGATTTTAGGGGGACCATCGGGCGCCATCATGCCCGGCGGGGGTGGCGGCATTGGCATGTCTGGCGCATCGGCCCCGTCCATTTCCATCATCATCATATGGCCTGCCATATCCTTATGATGGGCATCAAACTCACCCCTGCTGATCGCGCCATCCTTATTGGCATCCATATCGGCAAACATCCGATCCTGCATCTCTTTGCGCTGTGCGGCTTGATGTGCTGCAATTTCATCGCGGGTGATCGCACCATCTTTATTCGCATCGAGTGTTGCGAACTGCGCCTTCACCTGAGCGGTCACATCGGCGCGCGCCATGGGGGGCATGACGGGCTTGGGCATGGCGTGATCGGCATGGTCGGCCATTTGGGCGTTGAGCGGTGTGGCGAGCAGCATTGCGGCCCCCGCGAGAAGAATGGATTTGGACATGCGCGTCTCCTTCAGATGATCGGTCAATTTTGGTCGCCTGTTCGCGCCCTCTTTTACAGACCCTTCATGTCGCCCAGATGAACGGAACATTGCGGGCAGGAAGCGGAACATTGTTCTTACGCCGCTCTTGCGCTAAGGCTTTGACATTGCCCCGGTAGCCGGGGCGTTGTGCTTTATTCGACGTCAGGACCGCCACATGAACCGTCGCCGCCAGATTTACGAAGGCAAGGCTAAGATCCTTTACGAAGGGCCAGAGCCGGGCACGCTCATCCAATATTTTAAGGATGATGCGACCGCCTTTAACGCCCAGAAAAAGGGCACGATCAACGGCAAGGGCGTGATCAACAACCGCATTTCGGAGCATGTGTTTACGCTGCTGGCCAATATCGGCATTCCGACGCACTTCATCAAACGCCTCAACATGCGCGAACAATTGGTGCGGCAGGTGGATATCATCCCGATCGAAGTCGTTGTGCGCAATGTGGCCGCCGGGTCTTTGTCCAAGCGCTTGGGCGTGGAAGAAGGCACGCAGCTGAGCCGGACGATCCTTGAATATTATTATAAGGATGATGCACTGGGCGATCCGCTGATCACCGAAGAGCATATTGCCTGTTTCGGCTGGGCCAGCCCAGAAGAGTTGCACGACATTGCCGATATGGCGATCCGCATTAATGACTTCATGTCGGGCCTTTTTGCCGGGATCGGCATTCGCTTGGTTGATTTTAAGCTGGAATTTGGCCGGCTTTGGGAAAATGATTTTGCGCGCGTCATCCTCGCCGATGAAATCAGCCCGGATGGATGCCGCCTTTGGGACATGGTCTCGGGCGAGAAGCTCGACAAGGATAGGTTCCGCCGCGATTTGGGGGGGGAAGTCGAAGCCTATCAAGAAGTGGCGCGCCGCCTTGGCCTATTGCCCGAAGGGGCAGATAATGCTGTGCTTGATCTTGAGACCCACCGAAAAAAGCTGCGTTAATTGCAGCAAGAGATTAACAATAAATCTCAATTTAATATCACAATGCTATTAATCGATATATTTTGGCAATGACTTGGCGAAGAAGTTATTTGTGAGCCGCTGGGGGTTTTTATTGGGACGATTTACCGTGCATCTGCTTGATTTCATTAAGTCGTGCGAGACAGAGTTGGACGCACGGCTCGTCACTTTTGATTTCCAGATCTTGTTTCATCTGTACGCGAACGGACCATCCCCCTCCATGTCTGTCATGGCGGCGACCAATGCCTCGCTTGCGGCCTTTGTAAAGACAATCAAGCGCATGACCGGAGACGGGCTGCTCGTGGTGGAATCCGGCGTCGAAGATCGCCGGGTGCGCAATTATGATCTGGCCCCGCCCGTGCGCGCCATGATCGCCACCCTGCTCACCCAGCATTTGGGACCGCGCGCAGCCTAATTTGTGCCGTTGGGATCAACCGGAAGAATATCAGACTCCAGCCCGCTCTGCCCCGTCCCCGTGGTCGGGGCCATCGCCGCAGGCGCCGCTTCCATCTCCCTCGTCGCGCCATCGACCCGGCGGAACACATAAGAATAAAGTTCTGGCTGAGACAAAACCACTTCGGCCTGGGTCCGGTTGATAACGGGCACGCCGACATTTGAAACCTGCACAAACTTCAGCGCCAACTGGCTGCCGCCGCCGACGCCCGGCAGAACCAGCGCCACAAAGCGCATGTCATTGTTTTTGCTGGCCCCCTTATCCCCCGTCTTCCCGCGCTGGCCGCTAATCTGGCCCGTCGCGCGATCAATAATGTCGAGCGCATAGCCCGCCTCGCGGAACACGGTGACCGTCTTGTCAAAGGTCGTCTCAATCGGCTGGCTATAGGCCGCCCGCTGAAAGGTGGAGTCAAAGTTAAACACCGTCCGGTCGGTTTGGATCGGATTGGGCGTCGCACAGGCGGCAAGACCAAGGCTGGTGAACGCAATAAAAGCAAGGACGAGTGGCTGGCGCATGTAATTTCCTCCCAAAGACACATAAATGTTAGGAATCTCAGCGGGCTTTGTCCATGCCCCATCGGGTCTAGCTGAAAATTGTCTGGCCGACACCCCCTGCAGAAAAGCAGTCATATTGTGGCACTTATATATCAAAAAATGATATTTTTCCGCACTTTTTCAACGCTCTGCAAAGGACGATACACGCTCAGGGAGGGCCCCGGCGGACTTGGATACGCTGATTGGCGGGCTTTGCGCTCGCCTTTTGGTCAAGGCCGATGGAACCCCCCGACCTGTTGGCCAGTTTAGTCCATGAAAAGTCGGCATTAGGCTTGGAAATAGGGGGGATTGTGACGGACACCGAGGAAAGAGCAGGTTAGGCTATGGGGCAGTTGACAGCAGGTCTGGCGAATGTTGAGCAGCAGTTTCGTCTGCGCGCCATCACGCCCGAGTTTGAAATTCTGCTCCGCCTCTATGAGCAAGGGCCGACGCCCTCTGCGAGCCTGCGCGGGTCGTCTCGCGCCTCCTCAGCCGCGTTCAGCCTGATTTTGAAGCGACTGGTCGGAAGCGACTTATTGCAAGTCGAACATGACCGGTTGGATCGCCGGGTCCGCAAATATGACCTGACCCCTTCGGCAAGATCGGTGATTAGGGACTTTCTCAAAGAGAGTATCGACAGCGTCACCGCCGCCTAATCGCCTAGAGATCCAAGCGATAATAGTCGCTGTCGCACAAGCCGATATGCGTTTCGATTGTGTTGCGAACAAAGGCGACATGGTGAAATCCACAGCGCAGCAACGCCGCCTTTGACCGCAAATTACGCGGATCAACATCGGCAAAAAGATGATCGGTGGCCTTCCGGTCCTGCATATGGGCGATAAACGCCCTTAGCCCTTCAGTCGCAAGGCCCCGCCCCCAAAAATCGCGGTGCAAGATGAAGCCAAAATCCGGCAACTTCCAACAACCAAGCTTGCCGATAATCCGGCCCTCATAGTCCATGAACAGATCAAATTCCGCGGCAACGGGATCGTCAATAACCGGCCTCAACCAGGCTTCTGTTTCGGCCAATGTGCGATGCGGCGCAAAGGACCAATAGGTCAGCGCCTCAGCATCGCTGAAAATCGCATGAATATCGGCGAGATCGGACATAAGGGGCGGCCGCAGCTTTAGACGCTCGGTCTCGATCACCCTCTGGCCTCCTGTCTGCTTATTCCCATGGCTCTTGGCTAGAAGGCTTGCCCCGCGCCCGTCAATGGCCCGTGGTGGCGCCGTTCACTGGGCCGCCGCCCTAAAATATCAAACTGGTTCTCTCTCCAAGATAGAGCATGACATGGCGCAGCGTTGGTCTAGCGGCAGGCCGGCTCTTTCCTCAGCATCAAGAGTTGCTTTAAGCCGCTCGCATAGGTCGTTCGGCTTCAAAGTCCTAAAGCCGCACGACGCATAAAACGGTTCATTCCATGCAACATGGCGAAACGTGGTCAGCGTCAAGTTTGTAAGGCTAGCTGAAGCAGCTGCCTGTTTGGCCTGAACAATGAGGGCGCGGCCAATGCCCTTTTTTTGAAAGTTCGAATGGACAGCCATTTGCCAAATGTGCAGGGAATTGACGAACCTCTCAGCGCTTAAAAAGCCGACTATCCCTTGATCGCTCCTTGCGACCCACGCTTGGCCAAGCTCAATCAGCTCTAAATGGCGCTCAAGCGACTGCACATCATCATCCGCAATCCACGCGAGGGATGGCAAGGGCCGAAAGGCTTCGCCTGAAGATCGCTCTATATCTGGCAAGAACTGCGCGTCGGATGTGTCAGCGATTTCTATCTTAATCATCTGGCAGCCTGCGGCAAAATGGGTTTCCCCAATGAGTATGACGCGAACGGGATAAGCGACATATTGTCAAAATGCCAGAGACGCGGCGTTGCATCGCGGCCATCTTGGCGGGCCTGCCGCCAACCGAGGACAAAGAAAAAGGGGCCGCCATTTCTGGCAACCCCTTGATCT
>CAMAQU010000013.1 GCA_945860425.1 Sphingomonas paucimobilis | reverse complement strand
TCAACCCAACCGAAGCCTTGGTGTCGATCGACATTAACTCGGGCCGCTCCACGCGCGAACATGGGATTGAACAGACGGCGTTGTCGACCAATTTGGAAGCCGCGCAAGAAATTGCCCGTCAGCTCCGCCTGCGGGATATGGCGGGCCTTGTCGTGATCGATTTCATCGACATGGAATCCAATGGCAATGTCCGTAAGGTTGAAAAGGCAATGAAGGCCGCACTCGCCAATGATCGGGCGCGCATTCAGGTGGGCCGGATCAGCCAGTTCGGCTTGCTGGAAATGAGCCGCCAGCGCCTGCGCACGGGTGTGTTGGAAGCCTCCACGCGCGAATGCCCGCATTGCGAAGGTACGGGCCTTGTCCGCACGGCCTCCTCCGCTGGTCTGTCTGCATTGCGGATGCTGGAAGAAGAGGCCGCTCGCGGCCGGGGTAGCCAGCTCACATTGCGGGCCAGCCAGGAAGCCGCCCTTTATGTGCTCAACCGGAAACGGTCTGAACTGGGTGAGATTGAAGCACGCTATGGCGTGATGATTGACGTCCAGTCGGATGGCCAGTTGGAAGGTGCGCGTATGTCTGTGGATGTGGGCGGCCCGCCGCCCGCATTCCGCCCGACCTTTGAACCCATTATTGAAGATGATGTCGATGATATCGAAATCGACGCCTTTGAGGATGAGGAAGAGGAAGAAGAGGATAACCGCGAAGAGCGGGGCGATGATGACAGCCGTCGTGGCCGTAATCGCCGTCGTCGTCGGGGCCGTCGGGGTCGCCGGGGGGATGGCGATCAGGCTGGTGATGCCGCCGAGAATGCCGACGCCGGGGATGAGACCAGCGAAGACGCCGCTGGTGATGCGGGTGAAGACCGCGCCGAGCGGGAGGATCGTGACGATCGGGATGGCACGCGCCGTCGCCGCCGTCGCGGCCGTCGCGGCGGTCGCCGCAGGCAGGAAGAGGGGGGCCAGTCCTCTGTCGAGGGCGCTGAACCACAGGATGGTGAAGACGCAGACGCCCCAGCCGAAGCCGCACCCGCTGATGCCGGTGCAGAGGATGCGCCGAAGCGGACCCGTCGTCGCCCGTCAAAGGCACAGGCCGCCGAAGCCGTTGAAGCTCCAGCCCCTGTCGCCGAGAGCGTGGATGAAAAGCCAAAGCGCGCGCGCCGCAAAAAGGCAGATGACGCCGTCGACGCACCGACCGCGCCTGAAGCAGCAGCGCCTGTTGCGGACGATCAGCCTGAGGCAAAGCCAAAGCGCACCCGCGCGAAAAAGGCAGATGCAGCGCCAGCAGAGGCCGTGAGCGCCGCTGTTGAAGAGGCCCCAGCCAAGCCGGCGGCCAAGCCGCGTGCGCGCAAGGCCAAAGCGGATGCCGCACCTGCGGCCAGTGTGGGGGATGCTGACACGGCATCGTCCGATACGGGCACAGACGCAGATGGAGGACCGCGCCGGGGATGGTGGCAACGCACCTTTGGTGACGCGACCTGATCAGGCTGGTTTCAGCTCTCGTTCAGGGAGGGAGGGGGAAAAGCAGGGTCATGCGACACCCCTCCCTCCCCGCACGGCTGCTTGCCCTTTTCCTTGCGCTGTTCCTCAGCCTTCAGCACGCCTATGCGCAATCCATATTGCGCGATGCCGAGACGGAAGCGCTCTTTGCCGATATGTCGGTGGATATCATCCGCGCGGCCGGGCTGGAGCCGCGCCATGTCCAGATTGTTCTGATCAACGATAAAGAGATTAACGCCTTTGTCGCCGGTGGGCAGATTGTCTACATCCATTCGGGCTTGATTACGTCCGCCAAAAATGTGGGCGAAGTTCAAGGCGTGATCGCGCATGAACTGGGCCATGTGGCTGGTGGCCATGTGATCCGGATCAACGAAGGCGCGAAAGAAGCGACCAGCATTTCGATCCTCAGCCTGTTGTTGGGCGCAGCAGCCATTGCGGCTGGTGCGGGGGATGCCGGAGCTGGCATTATGGCGGCGGGACAACAGGCCGCGATGGGCAAATTCCTCGCTTTCTCCCGCACGCAAGAAGCCTCTGCCGATGCCGCAGCGGCCAGCTATCTCTCCAAAGCTGGGGTTAGCGGCCGGGGCCTGATCAGCTTTTTTAAGACGCTGCAGAATGTGGAATTTCGCTACGCCATTCCGCAGGAAGACAGCTATGGCCGCACCCACCCGCTGACCGGGGAACGTATTGCCGTTTTGCAGGATGTGGTTTCCCTCGACCCTGCTTGGACACGACCACCTGATCCGATTCTGGAAGCGCGGTTTCAAAGGGTCAAAGCAAAGCTGATGGGCTTTGTGTCTGATCCGCCCCAGACACTGCGCACCTATCCAATTGCGGACAATACCGTCCCGGCGCGATATGCGCGGGCTTATGCTTGGCATCGCAGCGCCTATCCGGAAAAGGCCTTAGAAGAGGTTGACTCCCTGTTGAGCAGCGCTCCGAAGGACCCTTATTTCCTTGAGCTTAAGGGGCAGATTTTGCTGGAATCCGGTCGCCCGCAAGACGCCTTACCTGTTTTGAGAGAAGCGAACCAGATCAGCCTCTCGCAGCCTTTGATCGCCGCGCTCTTCGGTCACGCCCTGATCGCAACCGAAGATAAGGCCAATTTGCCTGAGGCAACCCGTGTGCTGAAGGCCGCAGTCTCGAAAGATAATGAAAACCCCTTTGCTTGGTATCAATTAGGCGTTGTCTATGAACGCGAAGGGGATGTGGCACGCGCCCGTCTCGCAACGGCGGAGCGCTATAGTCTGGAAGGGCGGCCCAATTTGGCCCTGCCCAATGCAGAGGCGGCAATGGTCGGCATTCCCAAAGGCAGTCCAGACTGGATCCGCGCGCAAGATATTGCCATGGCGGCGCGTGGAGACCTTGAAAATCAAAAGCGCCGCCGATGATGACTGAAAAAGGAAAGTTGATGATCATAGCTTCGTCTGCCGCGCTGCTGGGCGCGGGCGCAGCAGCACTTGCCCTAAGCGCGAGTGCCCCCGTGAACACCACGGACCGTGCGGCGATCGAAAAAATTGTGCGCGAATATATTTTAACTCATCCCGAAATCCTGCCCGAGGCGATGGAAAATCTGCGCGGCAAAGAAATGGCCAAGGTGATTGAGGCCAATCGGACCGCGCTTGAAACCCCCATCGGCGATGCATGGGATGGCGCGGCGGACGCGGACGTCGTTCTGGTTGAATTTTTCGATTATGCCTGTGGCTATTGCCGCGCCTCTTTGGAGGATATTGATCGGCTATTGGCCGAGGATAAAAAGCTTAAAGTCGTTTACCGTGACATGCCCGTGCTGGGCCAAACCAGCCTGGATGCGGCGCGGCTTTCGGTTGCGGCCGCGCTTGCTGGGAAGTTCGGCGCAGTCCACAAGCCGCTTTATGGCAATGGCCGCCCAACGGCATCGGTCGTCGACGCGACCCGGCGGCGCATCGGTCTCGATGCAGCGGCTTTGACCCGTCCAGAAGTTGATCAGGAAATTGCGAGCAACATCCGCTTTCAGCGTGAACTGGATTTATCGGGCACGCCCGCTTGGGTGGTCGGTAATAAAGTGTTGGTTGGCGCCGTCGGCTATGATGGCTTGAAAGCGGCCATTGCAGACGCGCGGGCCGCACGGGCGGGCAAATAGCGCCCCCGCCGAAGTTTTCCTTTGGTAAAAAGCCGGGGCGTGGCATTGTCTGCCCATGAAACGCCTTATCTCCTTTGGCCTATTGGCCGCCCTTTTTCTCGGCGCGGGTTCTGCGTCGGCTGCACCGCTTCAGAAAGTGTCCATGACGACCAAATCCACCACGCCCCCCGTTGCTGCCCGCAAACCGCACAGCTTTGAACAGCATGGCACGCGCATCGAAGACCCTTATTTCTGGCTGCGCGACCCGGATTATCCGAAAGTCGATGATGCTGAGGTGCTCGACTATCTCAAGGCAGAAAACGCCTATTTTGAAAGCCAGATGGCGCCCCTGACCCCGCTGATCGACACGATTTTTCAGGAGATGAAGGGCCGGATTAAGGAGGATGATTCCTCCGTGCCGCAAAAGGATGGCGATTATCTCTATTGGCGGCGCTTCCAATTGGGTGCGCAATATAAGCAATGGCTGCGCAAGCCTGTGAAGGGCGGCGCGGAAGCGATCATCATCGATGAAGCCAAGCTGGCCGAGGGTAAGGACTATTTCCGGCTGGGCGGTGTTGCCGTGGCCGAAAATGATCGCATTATGGCCTATTCCACCGACACAGATGGGTCTGAACGGTTCACCATCCGCTTTCGCGATCTGGTGACGGGGGAGGATTTGCCCGATGTGATTACCGGCACGGGCGGAAGCTTTGCCTTTACCAAGGACAGCAGCTTTCTTCTCTACACGCCGGTCAATGATAATTGGCGCAGTGAAAAGGTCATGCTGCATAAGCTGGGCACGCCAGTCGCGCAGGATAAAATGCTGTTCCATGAACAGGATATCGGCTTTCAAGTCGGTGTCGGGATGACCCATTCCGAAAAATATCTCATCATCGCAACGGGCGATAATGTGACGAGTGAGGTGCGCCTGCTGCCGGCGGACAATCCCTTTGCTGCGCCCATATTGGTGCGCGAACGCCAGCCCGGTGTGGAATATGATGTGGAAGAGCATGGCGGCACGCTCTTCATCCACACCAATGACACCAGTCCACAATTCCGGCTGGTGACAGCGCCGATTGCCAAGCCCGGGGAATGGACAGAGCGGATTGCCGCCTCGCCGCGTTTTTACATGACGGGGGTCGCCACATTCGCTGATTTCTTCGTTGTCGAAGGCCGCGAAGATGGCCTCGATCAGGTGGAAATTCAACCCTATGCGGGTGGCACGCCAAAGCGGATCAAATTCCCCGAAGCGACCTATACAGCCGGGCTCGATGATAATCCCGAATATCGCGTCAAGACGCTGCGCCTCTCTTATGAATCGATGGTCACGCCCGACACGGTGATCGATTATGATGTGACGACAGGCGCAATGACGACGCTGAAGGTTCAGGAAATCCCCAGCGGCTATGATGCCAGCCAATATGCGACCGAGCGGGTGGAGATCACCGCGCGCGATGGCACCAAGGTTCCGGTGTCGGTTGTCTATAAAAAGGGCTTTGAGAAGAACGGCAACGGCCCGCTCTATCTCTATGCCTATGGCGCTTATGGCTATGCCGTGCCGCCGGGATTTTCGACCTTGCGCCTCTCACTGCTGGATCGGGGCGTTGCCTTTGCCATTGCCCATATTCGTGGCGGTGATGATCTGGGCCAGCAATGGTATCTGGATGGAAAGCTCACCAAGCGCACCAACACGTTCAACGATTTTGTCGATGCGGCCAAGGGCATGATCACACTTGGCTTTGCAAAGCCGGGCCGGATTGTGGCGGCCGGCGGATCGGCCGGCGGGGAGCTGATGGGGGCGGTTGTGAATTCTGATCCCCAGCTTTTTGGCGCGGTGGCCGCACACGTCCCCTTTGTCGATGTGTTGAACACGATGCTGGATGACAGCTTGCCCCTCACGCCGGGCGAATGGCCGGAATGGGGCAATCCTATTACGGACAAGGCGGCCTTTGACTTTATCCGCAGCTATAGCCCTTATGATAATGTGCGCCCGCAAGCCTATCCGCCGCTCTTTGTGACAGGCGGCCTGAATGATCCGCGCGTCACCTATTGGGAACCGGCCAAATGGGTGGCGAAACTGCGCGCGACCAAGGCCGATCAGAATGTCTTGTTGCTGAAGACCAATATGGGCGCTGGGCATGGCGGCAAATCTGGCCGGTTTGACTCGCTGCGCGAGGATGCAGAAGAATATGCCTTCTTCCTCTCGCAACTGGGCATGGCGAAGTAATCGGGGTTCCGATCCTCATGGCCGTGTTCACCAAGTCATTCACGCCTGACCCGGTGGATATTGATGAGCTGGGCCATGTGAACAATGCCGTTTGGGTGCGCTGGATTCAGGATATGGCGACCGCCCATTGGTCCGCCGTTGCGCGGCCTGAAGATCAGGCGGCCTATATTTGGGTCGTTGTCCGGCATGAGATTGATTATCTGGGCAATGTCGGCCCCGGTGCGGCGGTGGTCGCGCGCACATGGATTAGCGACCGGCCAAAGGGCGCGCGATTTGACCGCAATGTCGACTTCACCGATGCCACAGGCAAAGTCATTGTGCGCGCCAAAACCACTTGGGCGATGATCGATAAAGCCTCTGGGCGGATTGCCCGCGTCCGCGATGAGATTGCCGCGCCCTTTTTTGATTGATCGATGCGGGCATGAGCTGTTTCCATCCGCGCAGGATATGATCTAGGGGGAGGGCATGCCTCCGCAACATCCCGCCACGTCTGATACGTCCAGCCTCGACTTTGCCGTGATGCGGCGCTTCATTCCCTATCTCTGGCCCAAGGATGCACCCGGCCTGCGCGGCCGCATTGTGCTCGCCATGTTGTTGGTTCTGGCGTCCAAGGCGGTGCAGCTCAGCATGGGCTTTGTCTATGGCCAGGCGATTGACCGGATGACACCCGGGCTAGAGCCGCAAGTCCTCCTCCCCATTGCGTTGGTTGCGGCTTATGCGGGCGCGCGTTTTTCAGGCGTACTGTTCGACAATTTGCGCAATGTTGTGTTTGAACGTGTTGGGCAGGATGCCACCCGCCGCCTTGCCGAACATGTCTTTGGCCACCTCCATCAGTTGAGCCTGCGTTTTCACCTCGCGCGGCGCACCGGGGCGGTCACCAAAGTCATTGAACGTGGGACCAAGAGCATTGATGTGATGCTCTATTTCCTGCTGTTCAACATTGCGCCGACTGTCATCGAATTGGCGGCCGTGATGATTATTTTCTGGGTGAAGTTTTCGGGTGGGCTGGTGCTCGCAACCATGGCGATGGTCATTGCTTATAGCGTCTTCACCCAACGCGTGACGGACTGGCGCAATAAGCTGCGTGAGGAAATGAACGACATGGATACAGCCACTGTCGCCCGCTCGGTCGACAGTCTGCTCAATTATGAAACGGTCAAATATTTCAACGCGGAACAACGCGAGGCCGATCATTATAGCCGGGCCGCGCGGCGCTATGCCAATGCCGCCGTCCGGTCAGAAAATTCGCTCGCTTGGCTCAATGTCGGCCAGTCTTTCATCACCAATGCCCTGATGGCCGGTGCGATGGGTTATACGGTTTGGGGCTGGTCACAGGGGCGCTTCACAACCGGCGATGTTGTCTTCGTCAATACATTGTTGGCGCAGCTTTTCCGCCCGCTTGATTTGCTCGGCATGGTCTATCGCACCATCCGGCAGGGTCTGACGGATATGGGCGCGATGTTTGATCTCATCGACACCGAAACCGAAGTGAAGGATGCCCCCGGCGCACCCGCGTTGGCGATATCGGGGGCGGCGGTTGCCTTTGAAGATGTGCATTTTTCCTATGAGCCGGATCGACCGATTTTGAAGGGGGTCAGCTTTCAAATTCCAGCGGGAAAGAGGTTGGCCGTCGTCGGGCCATCGGGTGCGGGCAAGTCCACCCTGGCGCGGCTGCTCTTTCGCTTTTACGATGTGACGGGGGGGCGGATCACAATTGACGGGCAGGATCTTCGCGATGTCACCCAAGCCTCGCTGCGCGCAGGCATTGGCATTGTCCCGCAAGATAGCGTCCTGTTCAACGATACGATTGGCTATAATATCGGCTATGGCCGTGATGGGGCCGGGCAGGAGGATGTGGAGTCCGCCGCACGCGGGGCGCAGATCCATAACTTTATCGCGGCACAACCGCGCGGTTATGACACGCAAGTGGGCGAACGGGGCCTGAAGCTTTCGGGCGGGGAAAAGCAGCGTGTGGCCATTGCGCGGACATTGCTCAAAGACCCGCCTATCCTCATCCTCGACGAAGCGACCTCGGCGCTCGACAGCCGGACAGAGGCCGATATTCAAGAGACGTTGGCGGCTGTGTCCGAACGCCGCACAACCATTGTGATCGCCCATCGCCTCTCCACCATTATCGATGCGGATGAAATCATCGTGCTTGAGGCTGGTCGTGTGGCGGAGCGCGGCACGCATGCCAGCCTGTTGAAACAAGGCGGGCTCTATGCCGATATGTGGGCGCGCCAACAGGCTGAAGACGACGAGGAAAGCGACGTTGCCGCTGAGTGAGGGGGGTGACGGCCCTTCCCCCCTTGATCAACTGCACACCGTTTTTGGCTATAGCGCCTTTCGCGGGGTGCAGGCCGATGTGATTGGCCGGGTGCTGGCAGGCGAGCGGACGCTGGCCGTCATGCCGACCGGCGCTGGCAAATCTTTATGCTATCAACTGCCTTCTGTGATGCGGGCCGGGACATGCGTCGTCATCTCCCCGCTCATCGCCCTGATGCAGGATCAAGTGCGCGCCGCCGATGCGGTGGGCATTCGCGCAGCCACGCTCACCTCTGCGGATGATAATCGGGCAGAGACGATGGCCCGCTTTCGCGCAGGCGATCTCGACTTGCTCTATGTCGCGCCAGAACGCGCCTCGACCCCGGACTTTCGCGATCTCCTGACTCAAGGGAATATCACGCTCTTTGCCATTGATGAGGCGCATTGCGTGTCTGAATGGGGGCATGATTTCCGGCCTGATTATCGCCTGCTCGCGCCGTTGATGGATGCCTTTCCGCAGGTGCCGCGTCTGGCGCTGACGGCCACGGCCGATGCGCATACGCGTGGTGACATATTGGCCCAATTGGGCATTCCTGTGTCCGGTATGATCGTCTCGGGCTTTGACCGGCCCAATATCCGTTATGCCATTTCGGCGCGCGATAGCAGCACTCGACAGATCATCGATTTTGTTCGGGCAACGCCCGGGGCGGGGATTGTCTATGCCCGATCCCGCGATGCGACGGAAAAATTGGCGGCGGCCCTTGCGGTGACGGGTCGGCCCGTGCGGGCCTATCATGCCGGGCTTGCGCCAGAGGTGCGCCGCGCCAATCAGGCGGCCTTTGTCGCGTCGGAAGATATGGTGATGGTTGCCACCATCGCCTTTGGCATGGGCATTGATAAACCCGATGTCCGCTTTGTCATTCATGCAGGCCTGCCCAAATCCATCGAGGCTTATTATCAGGAAACGGGGCGTGCCGGGCGCGATGGAGATCCGGCACAGGCCCAGATGTTTTGGGGATCAGAAGATTTTGTCCGCGCGCGCCAATGGCTGGCCGACGTGGAGGAGCGTCGCCTGCCGGGGGAACGTGCCCGCCTCTCTGCGCTTGGGGAGCTTGTCGAAACCGGTGGGTGCAGACGCGCTATCTTGCTGCGGCATTTTGGGGAGAGCCCGCCCGACCAATGCGGCAATTGCGATAATTGCCAGTCGCCCCCCGCCTTTTCCGATGCAACCGAGCTTGCCCGCAAGCTTCTCTCGGCTGTGTATCGCACTGGGCAAAGCTATGGCCTTGGGCATATTGAACGGGTGTTGACGGGCCGTGCGGATGATCGCGTTGTTCAACAACAACATGATCGGCTGTCGGTTTATGGCATTGCAACGGCCGATGAGGCGGCGTTGATCAAGCCGGTGTCGCGCGCCCTGTTGGTGCGCGATGCGCTGCGCACGACGGATCATGGCGGGCTGATGCTGGGGCCAGATGCCCGCGCCATTTTGAAAGGTGAGGCGAGCGTTGAGATTGCGTTGGCGCCGCGTCGCACCTCTCGCAAGCAGACGCGGGGCGGTGATCATCCGCCCGATCCAATTTTTGATGCGCTGCGCGCTTGCCGCCGGGATTTGGCGCAAGCAGCAGGTGTCCCGCCCTATGTGATTTTTCATGACGCGACCTTGCGAGAGATGGCGCAGATCCGTCCGCGTTCTTTGCGCGATATGGCCTTGGTGTCTGGCGTGGGGGACCGTAAACTTGATGCCTATGGCGACGCCTTTCTTGCTGTTCTAAAGCAATATTAGGAGAAGAAGATCATGTTCCGCTCGATCACAACTGATATCATGGTGGCCCCGCAAATCAGCGTCGATGCCGTAGCGGAAGCCAAGGCCGCGGGCGTTGCGTTGATCATCAATAATCGGCCAGAGGGCGAATCGGATGACCAGATTCCGGGTGCCGATATTGAGGCCGCCGCGCGCGCCGCGGGGATGGAATATATCGCCATTCCCATCACCCATTCGGGCTTCAGCCAACCACAAGTGATGGCGATGGTGGCCGCGCTTCAGGGCGCGCAGGGCAAGATTCTGGCCTATTGTCGGTCCGGCACACGCTCAACCTTGCTGTGGGCGCTGGCCGAAAGTGCGCAAGGGGGCGATCCCGATGCGCTCACCAATATGGCGGCCAAGGCTGGCTATGATGTGTCGCCCGTCCGCCCGCTCATGGATATGCTGAAGGCGCAGGCCTGATGCTGGCAGAGCTGATCAAATTCGGCGTGTCTCTGGGGTCGATTTTGGCGCTTGCTGGTTTCGCGTGGATGTTGCAGCTGGGCGGCCATATCCGCATTCGCGATGCCCGCCATGCACGCGAAATTGCGCAGGAACAGGTGTTTGATTTCATCCCGGTTGCTGTCGCGCTCGACCGCGCAGGTATGGGCGCGTTGTTGCGGGATATTGAGGGGCGACAATTGCTGATCCGTCGCCATGGCGCGGCCTTTGTTGGGCGCTTGCTGGATCGGCAGGTTGATGCCCGGCTCGATCAAAATTTTCTGATCCTCGACACGCATGATATGGGCGTCCGCCCGATCACCCTGAACCTCGGGGAAGATGCGCCTGTCTGGGCCTCAGCTTTAAGGCGGTTACCATCATGACGACGACATTTCCCAACCCGATTGATTTTGCGGTTCCGGCCTTTGTGCTGCTGATCGTTCTGGAAATGATTTGGGCCAAGCGCCGCGCGCCCGAAAAATATGAGCCGAAAGACACGCTCATTTCGCTCTCCATGGGCTTTGGCAGCACGGTGGCCGGCCTGATTGTGGCAGGTGGCGTCTATGCGATGGCGGTTGCGGCTTATGACTTTCGGCTGACGAGTATTCCTTTTGCCTGGTGGGCCTGGGGCCTGTGCTTTGTGCTGGATGATCTGGCCTATTATGCCTTTCACCGCTCGGCCCATCGGGTGCGTTGGTTCTGGGCGAGCCATGTCAACCACCATAGCAGCCAGCATTACAACCTCTCCACCGCGCTGCGGCAGACATGGACGGGTTTTATCGCGGTCAGCTTTATCTTTCGCTTGCCGCTGATGCTGATCGGCTTTCATCCGGCGATGGTGTTTTTCTGTGGTGCGATAAACCTGATTTACCAATTCTGGATTCATACCGAAGTGGTGGATCGTTTTCCGCGCTGGTTTGAGGCGGTGATGAACACGCCCAGCCACCACCGCGTCCATCACGCGACCAACCCGCGCTATCTTGACCGCAATTATGCCGGCGTCTTCATCATCTGGGATCGGATGTTTGGCACCTTCACGCCGGAAGTGGCGGAAGACCCGGTTCGCTATGGGCTGGTGCGACAGATTGGCAGCTTCAACCTGATTTGGGTTTCCTTTCATGAATGGGTCGGCATTGCGCGCGATCTTTGGTCGGCCCCATGGCGGCACAAGCTTGGCTATATTTGGAAGCAGCCCGGCTGGTCGCATGACAATAGCCGCGATACAAGTGATCACATTAGACAGAGATGGCAGGATAAACAGGCATGGAAGACTTCGACATCATCGTCATCGGTGGCGGCTCCGGAGGCAGCGCCGCCGCCGGTCGGCTGAGCGAGGACGGGCGCTATAGCGTCTGCGTGATTGAGGCTGGGTCAAAGAATGAAAGCTGGCGTATCATTGCGCCGGGCATGCTTCCCTTTCTGCCCAAAAACTCTAATTGGCGCTTTGATACGGTTCCGCAAAAGGGCCTGAATGGCCGACCCGGCTATCAGCCGCGCGGCAAAGGGCTGGGCGGTTCCTCCGCCGTCAATGCCATGCTCTATATTCGTGGCTGTGCCTGGGATTATGATAATTGGCATAAGCTTGGGGCCAAGGGCTGGAGCTATAAGGACGTGCTGCCCGTCTTCCGCCGGGCCGAAGCCAATGTGCGCGGGGATGATAAGTTTCATGGCGGCACCGGCCCCTTGTCGGTCAGTGATCAGCTTTGGCCCAATCCCGGCAGTGTCGACTTTGTCGAGGCCGCCGCCGAATTGCAGCTGCCGCGCAACCCCGATTTCAATGGGGAGAAGCTGGAAGGCGTTGGCGTCTATCAGGTCACCCAGAAAAAGGGCGAACGCTGGACGGCGGCGCGCGCTTATGTTTTGCCCGCGCAGGCCGCAGGTCGGCTCCATGTTGAAACCGGGGCGCAGGTTGAGAAAATCATCATTGAAAATGGCAGGGCGACGGGCGTGCGCATTCGGCAAGGGCGCACAACGCGCACCCTGCGCGCGCGTCGGGCCGTCATCCTGTCGGCTGGGGCCTTTGGCACGCCGCACATTCTGATGCTGTCGGGCATTGGCCCGGCCGATCATTTGAAGGCGCACGGCATAGAGGTGCTGGTGGATCGGCCCGCTGTCGGGTCTGATCTGCAAGATCATATTGATTATGTCGCCAGCTTCAAAACTGGCGGCAGCGTGTTCAACGGCACCACCCTGTCTGGATCGATGCGGTTCTTGCGCTCAATCTTTGAATGGCGGTCCAAGCGGACGGGGACTTTGACCACGCCCTATGCGGAATCGGGCGGCTTTGCCAAAACCCGTGCCGATGTGACCGTGCCGGACGTGCAGTTTCACTTTGTCCCGGCGATGCTGGAAGATCATGGTCGGGAATCGGTGAGCGGCGCGGGCTATTCCATCCATGTCTGCGTGCTGCGGCCGCACAGCCGTGGCACCGTGCGCCTGGCGAGTGCGGACCCCATGGCAGCTCCGCTCATTGATCCCAATTTCTTAGATGATGATCGGGATATGCAGGTGCTGCGCGATGGGGTGAAGCTGGTGCATCGCATTGCTGCTGCCCCGGCGCTTGCCAAGCATCAGGGTGTCGATCGCCATGCAACGCCGCTCGACGATGATGCCGCGCTCGATCACCTGATCCGCAGTCGCGCCGATACGGTCTATCACCCGGTGGGTTCGGCCCGCATGGGGTCGGATGATCAGGCAGTGTGCGATCCGCACCTGCGCGTGCGCGGGGTGGAGGGGCTTTATATCGCCGATGCGTCGGTGATGCCGCGCCTTGTCTCTGGCAATACAAATGCCCCATCCATTATGATTGGGGAACGCTGCGCTGACTTCGTGAAGGCAGATCTGGGCTAAACGCGAATCCACCCGTCATTCCCGCCTTCGCGGGAATGACGCAAGAGGTCAGCGCCCGGGTGCGGCCAGCGCCGTCAGCAGGGCGGGTGTCAAAATCTGGGGCAGTTCCTTGGGATCTGCCCCTTTGGCATAATAGAGATAAAGCGGCACGCCCGACCGGCCCTGTGCTTCTAGAAAGCGGCCAATGGCAGGGTCGGCATTTGTCCAATCCCCAACCATGATGACAATGCCTGCTTTGTCAAAAGCGGCCTTCACATCATCGCGGTTGATGGCGGCCTGCTCATTCACTTTGCAGGTCAAGCACCAATCGGCGGTGAAATAGAGGAAGACGGGTCGGCCCTCTGCGCGCAATTGCGCAAGTTTGGAGGCGCTGAACGGCACATGGTCGCTGGCCTCGCCGCGCGCCGCTGCGGCGTTCAACGGCACCAGTGTGATGAGCATTAGGCTGGCAAAGGTCAGGGCAGCGGCAAAGGCAAGTGTGGTCTGCCCGCCTGCCTGCCGACGGCCGATGAGGATCAGCCCGACGGAGAGCGCCAGCGTGGCCGCGATGCCGATGGCAAGGCCGGAACTCCCCGTTTGTCGCCAGAGGAGCCAAGCAAGGCCCGCCGCTGTCAGTGCCATGGGAATGGCAAGGATGATCTGGAACCGGGCCATCCAAGGGCCGGGCTTGGGCAGGCGCGCGCGCAGGGCGGGGATATAACCAATCAGCAAGAAGGGCAGGGCCAGCCCAAGGCCAAGCCCGGCAAAAATGGCGAGCGCCGCCGCTATCGGCAGCACAAGCGCGGCGCCCAAGGCGGCTGCCATGAAGGGGCCGGTGCACGGGGTCGCGACAAAGGCGGCGAGCACCCCTGTCCAAAATGCACCGCCTACGCCGTCACGCCCGGCAAGCGATTGCCCACCGCCAAAGCCCCGCAGGTGAAAGACCTGAGCCAGATTGAGCGTGATCGCCACGACCAGCAGCAGCAGAAGGAGAATGACCCGCGGCTCTTGCAACTGAAAGGCCCAGCCAATGGCCATGCCGCCTGCACGCAGCGCCAGCAGCGCGCCACCCAGCGCAAGGCAGGTTAGGACAACGCCCAGCGTATAGGCCAGCGCCTCTTTCTGGGCTGCTTTTTGATCACCGCCTGCACGGGCAAGGCTCATGGCTTTGAGGCTGATCACCGGAAAGACGCAGGGCATCACATTGAGCAACAGACCGCCCAATAAGGCCCCGCCGAGCGCCAGAAGGATTGTTGCAGCATCAAAGGCCGGGCTGGCTGGCGGGACTGCGCCGGGCCGTGCCACAATTTCAAACCCGCGCCCAGCGCCTGTGGCGATGACGCCGCGCAATTCGGTGACAGGCGTGCCGGAGGATTCGGTTTCGATGATGATTTCATCGCCATTGCGCACGCTTTTTTGCGGTGCTGCATAGCGCAGGGCATTTTCGGTTTCGGCGTAAAACCAGGGGTCGTTCGCTGAAACACTGGCGGGGAGGGGCAAGGCGATGCGCATTGTCTTGCCCGCTTGCTCAAAGCGCCCTTCGCTGCCCAAGGGCATGGCAAGGCGCGCGCGCCATTGATCAAATAGCGCCTGATCTTTGGGCGCAATCCGGCCATCGCCCACGACCAGATCCACCAGCAATGTACCGCGTTCGGGTACGCAAATCTTGTCGGTGCAGGCCAGCCATTGGGCTTGCGCGCGCAAGGGCAGGCGGGTTCCGGGCGCCAGCCCCTTTGGCAGAGTCAGCGGCAATAACAGCGCGTGGTCGCCGTTGAACACATGGTTCATCAACCCGGCGACCACAAGCTGTTCGGGAACAGGCCAGCGCATGGCGCCAAGGCGTGCGCCTTTGGGAAGGCTCCAATTCAGCTGAATGCCAACACCTGCATCGCCGGGGTTTTTCCAATAGCCATGCCAGCCGGGCTTTGGCTGCATATCAATGGCTAGCATGATGGTTTGGCCAGCCGCCGGCGTCTGGTTTTCGGCCAATAAACGGGTCGTGATGTTATTCTCTGCCCGTGCGGGTAAAGCGAGTGCGAGAAGGGCCAGCAGCGCCGTCATCATCAGGCCACGAAGGGCCACTAAGGAAAGTCCTTGCGAGGTCATAGTCTGCTCTATAGCCAAGCTTGCAGTTGATTGCACAGGAGACTTTGGATGAGGTTTGCCCGCTGGTTTGCCGCCGCCGCCCTTTTTTCGGCTATGCCCGCGCAGGCGCAAGTGCCCGATGGCGCGCCCAAGCTGGTGGTCGTCCTGTCGGTCGACCAGTTTTCAAGCGACCTGTTCAGCCAATGGCGCGGCAAATATACCGGCGGCCTCAAGCGCATGGCCAGTGGCGTTGTCTTTCCCGGCGGCTATCAAAGCCATGCCGCAACTGAAACCTGCCCCGGCCACTCCACCATCACCAGCGGCATCCGCCCGGGTCGCGCCGGGATTGCCGCCAATGATTGGTTCGGTATGCGCGGCGACCGTTATGATGAGATTTATTGCGTTGAGGACGAAGATATCCCCGGCAGCTCGCATGATGATTATACGGTCTCGCTCAAGCATCTGAGCGCGGATTGGCAGACGCTGGGCGATCGGATGAAATCCCTGCCCGGCAGCACAACGCGCGTTTTTGCCGTCTCGGGCAAGGATCGTGGCGCGACGCTCATGGCCGGACGCAAGGCAGATCAGACCTTTTGGTATGATTGGCGGGCCAAGGGCTTCACCACCTATGTCGGGGCGGATCGCAGCGGGGTGAGCACCGCTGTTCCAGCACTCGCTGCGGTCAACGCGCGCATTGCACAATGGATTGCCAAGCCCGTCATCCCGCCCCTGCCGCCGCAATGTCAGGCGCGGATAGCGCCGGTTCAGGTTGGCAAGCTGACGGTCGGCGATGGCGCGGAGGATGGACCACGCACGGACAAGGCGGAAAATACAGCCAAGGACTTCCGGACGACCCGCGCCATTGATTTGGCAACACTTGATCTTGCCGAAAGCATGGTTGCCGCGAACGGATTGGGCCGGCGCGCAGGCACCGATGTGTTGGCGATTGGCCTGTCTGCGACCGATTATATCGGCCATAGCTATGGCACCGAAGGGCCGGAAATGTGCGGCCAGATGATCTCGCTTGATGCGCGGCTGGGCCAGTTTTTCGCGATGCTGGATCGCCAGAAAATTGATTATGTTGTCGCTTTGACT